>CALEDU010000084.1 GCA_937949455.1 uncultured Tepidimonas sp.
GGCCTGTTCGATGTGTCGCACATGGGGCAATTGCGTCTGGTCGGCCCAGAGGCCGCCGCCGCATTGGAGAGCCTGATCCCCATGGATGTGATCGGACTCGCTGTGCACCGGCAGCGCTATGGGTTGCTGCTGGCCGATGACGGCGGCATCCTGGATGATCTGATGTTCGTCAACCGCGA
The DNA here is from genome assembly GCA_937949455.1 of uncultured Tepidimonas sp. Taxonomy (GTDB): domain Bacteria; phylum Pseudomonadota; class Gammaproteobacteria; order Burkholderiales; family Burkholderiaceae_C; genus Tepidimonas. The sequence continues at coordinate 180 of CALEDU010000084.1, forward strand.
CTGGGCCCACGGCGGCGATTTGTTCCTCGTCGTCAACGGCGCGTGCAAGCAGGCCGACATCGCCCACATTCAGGCCCGCATCGGCCAGCGCTGCCGGGTGGAACCCCTGCCCCAACAGGCCCTGTTGGCGCTGCAAGGCCCGCAGGCCGTCACGGCCCTCGTCCGCCTGCTGCCGGGGGTGGAAGGGCTGGTATTCATGACTGGAAGAGCCTTCGACTGGCAAGGGGTGCCGATATACGTCACCCGCAGCGGCTATACAGGCGAGGATGGCTTTGAAATCTCGCTGCCTGGCGAGACGGCTGTCGCCTTTGCGCAAGCGCTGCTGGCCCAGCCGGAAGTCCAGCCCATCGGCCTGGGGGCCCGCAACTCCCTGCGGCTGGAAGCCGGTCTGTGCCTGTATGGCAACGACATCGATGCCGGCACCACGCCGGTGGAGGCCGCGCTGACCTGGGCCATCCAGAAGGTGCGCCGCTGCGGGGGGCTTTCCCGGCGCGGCGCGCGTGCTGGCGCAACTGGACGGCACACAACCCGTGGCACGCATGCGCGTCGGCCTGCAGGCACTGCAGCGCGTGCCCGTGCGCGAGCCGGCACCGCTGCAAACCCCCGATGGCACCCCCGTCGGCCAGGTGACCAGTGGCCTGCTGTCGCCGACGCTAGACCGCCCCATTGCCATGGGCTACGTGGCCCGCGAACACGCCACGGCCGGCACCCGGCTGCAGGCGCTGGTGCGCGGCAAGCCGGTGCCGATGGAAGTGACCGCCCTGCCCTTTTTGCCCCCGCGCTACCACCGCGGCTGACCTGTTTTTCCCCTTGATCCCCCGGAGCCTGCCATGACCCTGAAATACACCCCCGACCATGAATGGATTCGTGTCGAAGGCGACATTGCCACCGTTGGCATCACCCACCACGCCCAGGACGCGCTGGGCGATGTGGTGTTCGTGGAACTGCCCGAGGTGGGCAAGACCCTGGCGCAAAAGGACGTCGCGGGCGTCGTCGAGTCCGTTAAGGCCGCAGCCGATGTGTACATGCCCGTCAGCGGCGAGGTGATCGAAGTCAACGAGGCGCTGCGCGCCGACCCCTCGTTGGCCAACAGCGACCCACTGGGCGCGGGCTGGTTCTTCAAAGTGCGCCTGAGCGCCCCGGCCGAGCTCGACACCCTGCTCGACGAGACGGCCTACGGCCAACTGACCCATTGAGCGGAGCGGCCCGATGACGACCCCCACCCCGCTGTCGGCGCTGGAAAACGCCGCTGAATTCGTCGACCGCCACGTCGGCATCGGCCCGGCGGACGAGCAGCGCATGCTCGCTGCGATCGGCGAAACCAGCCGCCGCGCCTTGACCGACAGCATCGTGCCGCGCGCCATTGCCCGCGTGCGGGCAATGGACCTGCCCGCCCCGTTGCCCGAGGCGCAGGCACTGGCCGAACTCAAGGCCATCGCGCAGAAAAACCGCGTCTTGCGCAGTTTCATTGGCCAAGGCTACTACGGCACCCACACCCCGGGCGTCATCCTGCGCAACATCCTGGAAAACCCCGCTTGGTACACCGCCTACACCCCTTATCAGGCCGAGATTTCGCAAGGTCGCATGGAGGCGCTGGTCAACTTCCAGACCATGGTGGCCGATCTGACGGGCATGGACATCGCCAACGCCTCCATGCTGGACGAGGCCACCGCCGCGGCCGAAGCCATGACGCTGGCGCGCCGCTCGGTCAAGGCCACGGGCAATGCCATCGTCGTCTCGGGCGACTGCCATCCGCAAACCATCGAAGTGGTGCAAACGCGCGCCCGCCCGCTGGGCCTGCAGGTGATCGTCACCCATTCGGCCGAGGCTTGGCAGCACGCCCTGCGCGGTGACGGCTATTTTGCCGTGCTGATGCAGTATCCCGCCACCCATGGCCGCATCGACGACCTGCGCGCCGACGCGGATGCCGCCCACGGCAAGGGCGCGGCGGTCATCGTCGCCACAGACCTGCTGGCGCTGACGCTGCTCACCCCTCCCGGCGAATGGGGCGCGGACATTGTGGTGGGCAGCAGCCAGCGCTTCGGCATGCCCATGGGCGCCGGCGGGCCGCATGCCGGCTTCATGGCCTGCCGCGACGCCTACAAGCGCTCGCTGCCCGGGCGCCTGGTCGGTGTCAGCGTGGATGCGCATGGCCAGCCCGCCTACCGTCTGGCGCTGCAGACGCGCGAGCAGCACATCCGGCGCGAAAAGGCCACCTCCAACATCTGCACCGCTCAGGTGCTACCCGCCGTCGTGGCCAGCATGTACGTCGTCTACCACGGCCCGCAGGGGCTGCGCCGCATCGCCGAGCGCGTGGCCAGCTACACCGCCATCCTGGCGCGCGGACTGACTGCCCTGGGATACGCCCCGGCCAACGGCAGCGCCTTCGACACCCTGTGCCTGCACACCGGCAACGCCAGCGCGTCGCTGCTGGCCCGCGCGCGCGAACGCGGTATGAACCTACGCGATCTGGGGCACGGCAACCTGGGCATCTCGCTGGACGAGACGACGACGCGCGCAGACATCGAGGCCCTGTGGGCCGTGTTCGCCGCACCGGGGCAGGCGCTGCCTTCGTTTGCCGAATTCGAGGCCGGCATCGAGCCGCTGATCCCCGCCGCGCTGCGTCGCACCAGCGCCTACCTCACGCACCCGGTGTTCAACACCTACCACAGCGAAACTGGCATGCTGCGCTATATCCGCAGCCTGTCAGACAAGGATCTGGCGCTGGACCGCACCATGATCCCGCTGGGCTCGTGCACCATGAAGCTCAACGCAACCAGCGAGATGATCCCCATCACCTGGCCCGAGTTCGCGCAGGTGCACCCCTTCGCGCCGGCGGACCAGTTGGAGGGCTACCGCCTGCTCGACAAGCAGCTGCGCGCCTGGCTGTGCCAGGCCACCGGCTACGCCGCCATTAGCCTGCAGCCCAATGCCGGCTCGCAGGGCGAGTACGCCGGCCTGCTGGCCATCCAGGCCTACCACGCCGCCCGGGGTGAATCTCACCGCGACATTTGCCTCATCCCGCAGTCCGCGCACGGCACCAACCCGGCCAGCGCCCAAATGGCGGGGTTGCAGGTGGTGGTGGTGGCCTGCGACGCCCAAGGCAATGTGGACTTGGATGACCTGCGTGCCAAATGCGAGCAGTACAGCCAGCGCCTGTCGTGCGCGATGATCACCTACCCCAGCACGCATGGGGTGTTCGAGACCGGTGTCAAAGCCCTGTGCGAGCTGGTGCACCAGCACGGGGGGCGGGTGTACATCGACGGGGCCAACATGAATGCCTTGGTCGGCACCGCCGCGCCGGGCGAATTTGGCGGTGACGTCAGCCATCTGAACCTGCACAAAACCTTCTGCATCCCACACGGCGGCGGTGGCCCGGGTGTGGGCCCAGTCTGCGTGGTGGCGGATCTGGCCCCCTACCTGCCGGGGCACGCCACGGCCCATGCGGCGGGCGCCTATGCCGGTGGAGCGCGAGCGGATGCGGCGGTCGGCGCGGTGTCGGCCGCGCCGCTGGGCAATGCCGCCGTGCTACCCATCTCGTGGATGTACATCCGCATGATGGGCGCTGAGGGCCTGCAGCGCGCGACCGAGACGGCCATCCTGGCGGCCAACTACGTCAGTGCCCGCCTGCGCGAGCACTACCCGACGCTCTACGCCAGCGCCAACGGCCATGTGGCACACGAGTGCATCCTGGACTGCCGCGGCTTCAAGGACACCAGCGGGGTGATGGCCGAAGACATCGCCAAACGGCTGATGGACTATGGCTTTCACGCGCCGACGCTGTCCTTCCCCGTTGCCAACACGCTGATGGTGGAGCCGACCGAAAGCGAGACGCTAGAGGAGCTGGACCGCTTCATCGACGCAATGATCGCCATCCGCGAGGAGATCCGCGCCGTGGAGCTGGGCGTCTGGCCACGGGAGGACAACCCGCTCAAAAACGCCCCGCACACCGCCAGCCGTTGCTTGACGGAGGATTGGCCCCACCCGTATGCCCGCGAGCTGGGCGCGGCGCTACCCTTCCACCGCGCCCACGGCCGCGCGGGCACCAAATACTGGCCCCCGGTGGGGCGCGTGGACAACGTGTACGGCGACCGCAATCTGTTTTGTAGCTGTGTGCCAGTGGCCGAATTGGCCACCGCGCAGGGCTAGGTGCAGCGCGCCGCCGGCATCGCTGGCCAGGCGGCATTGCCATCCATTGCAGCGCCGCCTCTGGTGGCAGCGCTGCACGAAAGATTGGGATTGATTGGGATTGGGAGTCACATCATCCCAAGCGTGCGTGGCAGCCAGGTGCTCAGCGGCGGCCAGTAGGTCACCAGCGCCAGGAACACCAGCATGGCGAGCAGCCACGGCCACACCGCCTTGGTGCATTCGGTCATGCCCATTTTACTGATGCCGCTGGCCACGTACAGGTTCAGGCCCACGGGCGGCGTGATCATGCCGATCTCCATGTTCACGGTCACCATGACGCCGAAGTGAATCGGGTCGATGCCCAGCTTCATGGCGATGGGAAACAAAATGGGGGCGGTGATCAGGATGATGGAGGACGGCTCCATGAAGTTGCCCATCACCAACAGCAGCACATTCACCACCAACAGGAAGCCGACCACGCCGATCCCCGAGTCGAGCAGCCACGCAGCGATGTTCTGCGGAATCTGCTCGTTGGTCAGGATGAAGCTGAACAGCACGGCATTGGTGATGATGTAGAGCAGCATCGCGCTCATGTTGGCCGAGCTCAGCAGCACCCGCGGCACATCCTTGAGCGGGAGGTCCTTGTAGACGAAGACGGCCACGAAGAACGCGTAGACTGCACTCATGGCGGCCGCCTCGGTGGGCGTGAAGGCACCGCTGTAGATGCCGCCAATGACGACGACGATCAGCAGCAGGCCCCAGATCGACTCGCGAAATGCCCGCCAGCGCTGCTGCCAGGATTGCCTGGGCTCGCGCGGATACCGCCCTTTGGCGGCCTGGTACCAGGTCGTCAGCCCCAGAAACAAGGCCAGCACGAAACCTGGCACCACGCCGGCCATGAACAGCGCGCCAATGGAACTGTTCGTGCTGACGGCATACATCACCATGACGATGGAGGGCGGGATCAGGATGCCCAGGCCCCCGGCCGAGGCCACCACGCCGACGCCGAAAGATTTCGGATAGCCCGCCTTGACCATGGCCGGCAACATGATGGAGCCGATGGCCACGACGGTGGCCGGGCTGGAGCCGGAGACGGCGGCGAACAGGGCGCAGGCCAGCACCGAACTCATCCCCAAGCCACCCCGGAAGTGCCCCACCATGCTCGAGGCAAAGGTGATCATGCGCCGCGCCACGCCGCCGTGGGTGAGGAAATTGCCGGCCAGGATGAAGAACGGGATCGCCATGATCTCGAACTTCTCGATCCCGGTAAACAGCTTGAGCGCCACCGATTCGAGCGGCACATCGGTGAAGCCGAAGAGGAAAGTCAGAACGGTCAGGCCCAGTGCAATCGACACCGGCATGCCGGTGAGCATCAGCACCGCCAGCAGTGCAAATATGATGAATCCGCTCATGACCGGCCTCCGTGCTTGCGCGGTGGGGTGTCTGCCGCGGCCCTCGCGCGGGGGTGCAGGTCATCATCGAGGCTGTAGGGGTTGACATCGACGGGCAGCGGGTGCGCTTCATCGACGCCGTCCACATGGCCGTGGTCATGGTGCGGCAATTCGCCCGTGCGCAGGAAGCTCACCAGCACCTGCAGGAATCGAAAACACATCAGCCCCGAGCCCAGCGGGATGGCCGAGTACACCACCCAGGTGGGCCACTCCAGATCCGGCGTCGTTGGTCCTTCGTAAAGATCCCCCAGTTCGAGACCAAGAAACTTGAAGATGGCGTAATGCGCGCCGTTTTCCCACACGAAATGGGCACCCAATGCGGCAATGATGCCCGTGAACAGCGCTCCGGCGAGCAGGCCAAACACAATGAATTGGCGGCGCACCGGCCATGCCAGACGGTTGATGAGCACGTCCACCCCGACATGGATGCCAGTGCGCACTCCGTAGGCTGCGCCAAACTTGGCCATCCAAACGAACATGATGATGGTCAGTTCCTGCGCCCAAGAAAAATCACGCGCAATCAGCCAGTCCTGTACCCCCGGAATGGCCAGGCCGGACGCATAGCGGTGTAACACCGCGAAAAAAATGATGAGGGTGGCTGCCCCCATGAGGCAAGCAATGATCCACTCTTCCAAACGGTCAAGGTATTTCATGATGTTCAAACCGTCGAAAACGGGGGGATCCGTCCCCCCGTTTCACGCCACAACGCCAGCGCACCCAGCCGCACGGGCGCTCGGCCAGCGTGGCGCGCATACCATCAGAGCTTCTTGGGGTCGAACCCGGTTTCTTTGTAAACCTGCTCGATCAGGTCTTTCCCGATGCGATCGGCCATCTGGTCGTGCACCTTGAGCATGGCCTTTTTCCAGGCCTTTTTCTGCTCGGGCGTCAGCACGATGATTTCGCTCTTGCCCGACTTTTTCACCGCCTCCAGGGCCTGATCGTTCTCGACCTTGGCAATCTGGTTGGCGTAGCGCGTGGCCTGCTCCATCGCGTCCTCAAGCTGCTTGCGGATGTCGGCGGGCAGCCCCTCCCAAAACTTCTTGTTCACGATCACGGCGTAACCCAGGTAACCGTGGTCGGACAGCGTCACATACTTTTGTACCTCATGCATTTTTTGGGTGTACAGGTTCGACGGCGGGTTCTCGGTCCCGTCCACCACCCCGGTCTGCAGCGCCTGGTACACCTCCGAGAACGCCATCTTCTGCGGCAAGGCCCCCACCGCACGCATCTGCGCATCGAGCACATTGGACGACTGGATGCGCATCTTCAGGCCCTTCATGTCCTCCGGGTTGCGCAACGGCTTGTTGGCACTCATCACCTTGAAGCCGTTGTCCCAGTAAGCCAACCCCATGACGCCTTTGGATTCCAGCTTCTTGAGCAGCGACTTGCCCACCGGACCGGTGGTGACTTTGCGCAATTGCTCGTAGCCATCAAACAGGTAGGGCAGATCGAATAATTCGAATTCCTTGACACCCAAGGGGCCGAATTTGGCCAGCGAAGGAGCCAACATCTGCACCGCCCCCAGTTGGAGTGCTTCCATCTCCTCCTTGTCTTTGTACAGCGTGCTGTTCGGATAGACCTCGACTTTCACGCGGCCTTTGGTCAACTCTTCGGCTTTTTGCTTGAAGAAGTCGGCAGCCTTGCCCTTGGGGGTGTCCTGCGCCACCACATGGCTGAACTTGATGACGATGGGACCCTGGGCCAGCGCAGGCACCGACAAGGTCAGCGCGGCTGCCGAAGCCAGCGCCAAGACGGAGCGACGAGCAAAACGAGTCATGGTGATCATCTCCTGTAGGTCAAAAATGTGTCTACAAGCGTGAGTAATCCGCTATCCCATGCGGTCTGGCTGCCTCGCTGGTGCTCGACGCCACACCAGTAGCGCCGGTGCAGCCCGAGCGAACACTCCGCCAGCCCCTGCACGCGCCTGGGCGCGCTTGCCCATTCACCCGCCTTGGCCATGGGCATGCCAAGCATATCGGCCCGGGCCAACAGAGGAACGGCCTGCTGGGGCCGTTCACCTCGCTTCACAGATCCCAGCCCGATGGTCGAGGTCTGGGACAAACACGGCTCGCCGTGCCGAACCCGGCAGCAAAGCCACACCCTGCACAGGATCGGCGACAATGCCGGGATGGACCGTTATGCCGTGATCGGCCACCCCATTGGCCACAGCCAATCGCCGCGCATCCACACCTTATTTGCCCAAAACACAGGCCAGAGCCTCACTTACACCGCCATCGAAGCCCCGCTGGACGGTTTTGCCACCGCAGTGGATGCCTTCCGCGCTGCGGGGGGGCTGGGTCTGAATGTGACGCTGCCTTTCAAGATCGAGGCCTGTGCTTACGCCACCGAGGTCAGTGAGCGCGCCCGTATCGCCGGCGCAGCCAACGCCCTGGCTTTCGACGGCCCCCACTGTCGCGCCGACAATTTCGATGGCATCGGCCTGGTGCGCGACATCACGGCCAACCTGGGCCAACCCATTGCCGGGCGGCGCGTGTTGGTGCTCGGGGCCGGGGGCGCGGCCCGCGGTGCGTTGCAGCCGCTGCTCATGGCTGGCCCGCTGCGGTTGCTCGTCGCCAACCGCAGCGTCGACAAGGCGCGTGACTTGGTGCACTCCTTGCATGCCCTGGGCCTTGGGTGCGGCATTCTGGCCGCAGGCGGCTGGGCCGATCTGGCGCGCGCAGGCGCCTTCGACATCGTCATCAACGCCACATCGGCCAGCCTGACCGCCGATGCGCTGCCCCTACCGCCCGGCGTGTTTGCGCCCGATGGCTTGGCCTACGACATGGTGTACGGCAAGGGGCTGACCCCTTTTCTGCGCCAAGCTCGCGCAGCCGGCACGGCCCATCTGGCCGACGGGGTGGGCATGCTGGTCGAACAAGCCGCCGAGGCCTTTGCTTGGTGGCGCGGCGTGCGGCCGGAGACCCGGCCGGTGATCGATCAATTGGCTGTCCCTCTCAACTGACCCCGCGCACTGCCCTCCCCCTGCACGGCACCATGAACCAACTCGACGCCCTCAAGCGCCACACCACCGTCGTTGCCGACACCGGCGACTTTCTGCAGATCGCGCAATTCCGGCCACGCGACGCCACCACCAACCCGTCGCTGATCCTCAAGGCCGCGCTCAAGCCCGAGTACGCCCCTCTGGTGAACGAGGCGATCGCGCAGCACCGCAGCCGCCCGCTGGACGAGCGCGTAGACCGCTTGCTGGTGCGTTTTGGCTGCGAAATCTTGCATATCGTGCCGGGCCGCGTCTCCACCGAGGTGGACGCGCGCCTGAGCTTCGACACCGCCGCCACCGTGGCGCGCGCCCGCCGCCTGATCGCGCTCTACGAAGCCGAGGGGGTGCTGCGCGAACGGGTGCTGATCAAAATCGCCGCCACCTGGGAAGGCATCCGCGCCGCCGAGCAGTTAGAGCGCGACGGCATCCACACGAACCTCACCCTGCTGTTCAGCTTCTGCCAGGCGGTGGCCTGCGCCGATGCCGGCGTGCGGCTGATCTCGCCGTTCGTCGGCCGCATCTACGACTGGCACAAGGCGCGCGCTGGCGCGCAGTGGGACGAAGCCGCGATGGCAGGCCCGAACGACCCCGGCGTGCAGTCGGTGGCGCGCATCTGGCTTCACTACAAGCGCTTCGGCATCCGTACCGAGGTCATGGGCGCGAGCTTTCGCCACACCGGGCAGATCCTGGCGCTGGCCGGCTGCGACCTGCTGACCATCAGCCCGGAGCTGCTGGCGCGACTGACCGCAACACCGGGTGAGGTGCTGCGCATGCTGGACGAGGACGAAGCCCGCCGTGCCGACCTGCCCGAAGTACACTACCACACCAGAGACGAAGCGGCGTTTCGCCTCGCGCTCAACGACGATGCCATGGCCACGGAGAAGCTGGCCGAGGGCATACGCCTGTTCTGCACCGACGCACTGCGGCTGGATGCGCTGGTGAGCGGGCACTGAAAAACGGCCTGCACCGCCGTTGCGCTACAGTTGCGGCTTTGCTGCCATTCGCCCACCATGTCCAGCAACGACGCGCTGCCCCCCATTCCGCCCAAGCGCTACTTCACCATTGGCGAGGTCAGCGAGCTGTGCGGCGTCAAGCCGCATGTCCTGCGCTACTGGGAACAGGAATTCACCCAGCTTCGCCCCATGAAGCGCCGTGGCAACCGGCGCTACTACCAGCACCACGAGGTGCTGATGATTCGCCGCATTCGCGAGCTGCTGTATGACCAGGGCTTTACCATCCACGGTGCGCGCAACCGGCTGGCCGAGCTGACGCAACAGGAGCGCGACCAAAGTAAAGCCGGGCTGAACACACCGCTCGGTGACCTCAACGCGCCGCAAACCACCACCGAGGATACGGCGACGGCATCGCCTTCAACCAGCGACCGCGAGCAATCGCGGCGCGCCCTGCTCGCCGAACTGCGCGCGATTCGCGCATTGCTCGACCCAGCGACAGCCGGGCCCTCCCCCAGGCCGCAGAAGGCCGAACAAAACGCCGTATAATCTGAACTCTCGGCGTGTAGCGCAGCCTGGTAGCGCACTTGCATGGGGTGCAAGGGGTCGCGAGTTCGAATCCCGCCACGCCGACCAACCTTGCCAAAGGCTGATGCGAGTAACCGCATCAGCCTTCTTTATTGGCCGTCACGCCCCCCAGGGGTGCCATGATCCTGCGCCTTTGGGGCAACCTCCCCTACCCAGCCGCACCAGGTCGGAATCAGAGCAGTCCGTCAACCACCCCGGGAGAGGCGGACTGTCGTATCCCGGATGATCACATCATTCCCAGCCGCCGTGGATACCTGCTGGCGCGCAGCATCCTGCAAGAGCTGCTGCAAGGCGCGGGAGCAGCCGGTAAGGTCTCATCCGAAGGAGCGCAATCATGATCGTACGGCTGCACAAGCTGGCGCGTACCACGCCGGCGATCC
>CALEDU010000085.1 GCA_937949455.1 uncultured Tepidimonas sp.
GTCCAGGCAGCGGTTCAGGGCGCAAAGGTCAGCGGCATGCCGGCCTGCGCCGACGCTTCGCGCGAGAGGTGGGCAAAAAACTCCCCGGCACCCTTGGTATCCATCCAGTGCTGGCCGTCGAAGCGGTAGTGGTAGCCGCCCGAGCGCGACGCCATCCAGATCTCGTGCAAAGGCTTTTGCAGATTGATCACGATCTGGCTGCCGTTGCGAAAGGTCAGCGTGATCATGCCGCCAACGCGCTGATTGTCGATGTCCGCATCGGTGGTTTCATTCAGGCGGTCGCAGCTGAGCTCCACCGCCTTCAGGGCCGCCTCGGCCCGGTTCAGATATTCGAGATCGGTCATCACTACAATCGTCTGCATGCAAAGGAGTCCGCGTATTATTGTAGGGTCGCGCCTGGCCGCTTGGGCGGCCCTGCTGGCCATGACCCTGTCGGGATGCGGCCAGAAGGGCCCCTTGACCCTGCCCTCCGCCCCCCAGCCCCCCGCCCCTGCGACCCATGTCCCGCGCTGAACCGTCTCCACCCTATCTGCCCGGCGCCCCCCATTTCACCTATCGCGACGGCGAACTGTGGGTCGAGAGCCTGCGCGTCGCCGATCTGGCGCGCGAGCACGGCACCCCGCTGTTCGTGTACTCGCTGGCCGCCATGCGTGCCGCAGTGGCTGCCTACCAGCGTGGGCTGCAGGGACGCGACGCCCTCATCTGCTACGCCATGAAGGCCAACTCCACGCTCGCGATCCTGGAGGTGTTCGCGCGGGCCGGCTGCGGCTTCGACATCGTCTCCGGCGGCGAGCTGGAGCGCGCCCTGCGCGCCGGGGCAGCGCCCGAGCGCATCGTCTTTTCAGGGGTAGGCAAAACCCGCGCCGAGATGCGCCGCGCGCTGCAAGCCGGCATCGGCTGCTTCAACGTCGAAAGCCGCGCCGAGCTGGAGGCACTGGACGCCGTGGCGTGCGAGCTGGGCATGCGTGCGCCAGTCAGCCTGCGCGTCAACCCCGACGTGGATGCCCAGACCCACCCCTACATCTCGACCGGGCTCAGGGACAACAAATTTGGCATCGCCCACGACGAGGCACTGGACGCCTACCGCCACGCCGCCCGTCTCAGCGGTCTGGCGGTGCAGGGCATCGACTGCCACATCGGCTCGCAAATCACCAGCATCGGCCCCTACCTGGATGCGCTGGACCGCGTGCTCGACCTGGTCGAAGCGATCGAGGCCGCGGGCATCCCCCTGCACCACCTGGACCTGGGCGGTGGCCTGGGCATCGAATACCACGGCGAGCAGCCGCCCGCTGCAGACGCCCTGTGGCAGGCGATACTGGCGCGCCTGGACGCACGCGGCCACGGCCAGCGCCGCCTGCTGCTGGAGCCAGGCCGCTCGCTCATCGGCAATGCCGGCATCTGCGTGACCCAGGTGCTCTACACCAAGCCCGGTACGGCCAAGAATTTTTTAATCGTGGACGCGGCGATGAACGACCTGCCGCGCCCAGCCATGTACGAGGCCTACCACGCCATCGCCCCCGTGCGACCACGCGCCGACGCTCCGGCGCTGACCTGGGACGTGGTCGGGCCGGTGTGCGAAAGCGGCGACTGGATCGGGCGTGATCGGGAGTTGGCCGCACAGCCGGGGGATCTGCTTGCGGTCGGCTCGGCGGGTGCTTATTGCATGAGCATGGCCAGCCACTACAACACGCGCGGCAAGGCGGCCGAGGTGCTGGTCAGTGGGCAGCGCGCGCAGCTCATCCGCGCGCGCGAGACGCCGGCCGACCTGTGGCGGCAAGAGCGCGCGCTCGCGCTCGACTGACCGCGGCGCGCAGCCGCCAGCCCAGCAGCAGCGCCAGCAGCGCGGCATACAGCGCCACCTCGCCCCAGAGGCGCTTGCCGCTGCGCATCCAAAACCCGTGCAGCAGCACAAGCAGCGCCACCGCATACACCAAGCGGTGCAGCGCGCGCCAGCGCCGCGCGCCCAGCCGCCGGATCGCGGCGTCGAACGAGGTGGCCGCCAACGGCACCAGCAACAGCACCGCCAACATGCCGACGAGGATGAACGGCCGCTGCGCAATGTCGCGCACGACCGCGCCGAGGTCGGCCCCCTGATCCAGCCACGCATACGCCAGCAGGTGCAGCATCGCATAGCCAAACGCCCACAATCCCAGCCCGCGGCGCCAGCCCGCCAGCGCCTGCCAGCCGGTCAACTGCCGCAGCGGCGTAATGAGCAACGTCACCCACAGCAGACGCAGCGCCCACAACCCCAGGCCCCGGATCAGCGCCTCGGCCGGGTTGGCACCCAGCCGGTCGGCCAGCGCCAGCCCCCAGAGCCAAGCCGCCGGGATCGCCAAAAGCAGCAGCACCCAAGGCTTGGCCGCATGCAGCCAACGTTCCACGTCAGTAAAAGCGCCGCAGGTCCATGCCGGTGTACAAGCCTGCCACCTGCTCGGCATAGCCGTTGAATGGCTGCGTCTTCAGGCGCGGCGCAAACAGCCCACCCTGCCCCAGCCGCCGCTCGGTGGCCTGGCTCCAGCGCGGGTGCGGCACATCCGGGTTGACATTGGCAAAGAAACCGTACTC
>CALEDU010000086.1 GCA_937949455.1 uncultured Tepidimonas sp.
GCAGGACATGCGGCTGGTGGCCACCGATCGCCGCCTGGCGGCCGAATTGCTGCGCGACCCGACCATCGCTTCGCTGCGCAAACCGGACGGTACTCTGGATGTACAGCGCTATCACGACCTGCTGCGTGCCCAGGGGATGACAGCCGAGCAATTGGAGACCGGCGTGCGCGCCGACCTCGCACGCCGCGCGGTTACCCAGGCGGTGGCTGACAGTGCTTTCATGCCCAAATCCTCGGCCGAATGGGCTGCCCAGGCGTTTTTCGAGCGGCGCGAAGTTGCCCTGGCGTACTTCCGGCCGGCAGATTACCAATCCGGTATCCAAATACTCGACTCCGACCTCCAGGCGTTTTACGAGGAGCATGCGGACGAATTCCGCACGCCCGAGCAGGCGGACATCGAATATGTGGTCCTGGACCCCCAGGCCGTTGCCGCGCGCATCACCCCCAGCGAAGCCGAACTGCGCGACTACTACCAGCAAAACGTGGCGGATACCTCGCGCGCCGAGCAGCGCCGCGCGTCCCACATCCTGCTGCTGCTGTCGCCCGGCGCCTCTGCCGATGAAAAGGCCCGTGTCCGTGCCGAGGCCGAGCAGATTCTGGCCGAGGTGCGCCGCGATCCTCAGCGGTTTGCCGAACTGGCCCGCACCCGCTCGCAAGACCCGGGTTCGGCTGCCAAGGGCGGCGATCTGGGTTGGTTTGGCCGTGGCGCAATGGTCAAGCCCTTCGAAGATGCGGTCTTTGCGCTGCAAAAGGGGCAGATCTCCGACATCGTGGAAAGTGAGTTTGGTCTGCATATCATCCAACTCACCGATGTGCGCCAGCCCGAGGCCGAGCCGTTCGAGAAGGCGCGCCCCCGCATCGAGGGCGAGGTGCGCCGCCAGCTCGCGCAGCGACGCTTTGCCGAAGACGCCGAGCGCTTCAGCAATCTGGTCTACGAGCAGTCCGACACCCTGGAGCCGGCAGCCCAGGCCCTGGGGCTGACGGTGCACCGCGCAACGGTTGAGCGCACCGGCCCCGTCGGGGCTGCAGCCGATGCGCTGCTGCGCGAGCCTGCGCTGCTGCGCGCCGTCTTCAACGAAGAGGCCCTGGGCCAGAAGCGCAACAGCGCGGCGATCGAATTGGGCGGCAACCGATTGCTGTCCGTGCGGGTGTTGGCACACCGGCCATCCGAGCGGCGGCCGTTCGAGGCCGTGGCCTCTGAGGTGCGCCAACGGCTGCTCCAGCAACGCGCCCGCGCGGCGGCGGTGCAGGCCGCCCGCGCCGCCCAGGCCCAATGGTCCACCCAGGCCCCGGCCGCATCGGCACTGCGCACGCCGGTGCTGGTGTCGCGCCAGGACGCCCAGGGCCTGCCACCGGCGGCGGTGCGCGCGGCGATGAGCGCCCGGCTGGAAGGCGACGCCCCCGCGTGGGTGTTGGTCGATCTGGGCACCGACGGTGCAGCCGTGCTGCGCGTGCGGCGCGGACCGCCGCGCGAGGCCCCCGATGCGGTGCGCCGGCTCAACGAACGGCAAGAACTCGCCCGGCTGTGGGGCGAAGGCGAGGCCCAGGCCTACTTGGGGGCCTTGCGCCAGCGTTACAAGGCCGAGATCCTGGTCAAATAAAGCTGTGGGGCAAACCCTATAACGGCGGTATAATGACGGCTTGTGTGGTGGCTGTAGCTCAGTTGGTAGAGTCCCAGATTGTGATTCTGGTTGTCGTGGGTTCGAGTCCCATCAGCCACCCCAAAACCACCTCAAAATCCAAGGACCTTCGGGTCCTTGTTTGTTTGCAGGCAGGGGTATCCCTGCGGCTTGACGCAAAGCACCCATCCACCTCCCCCCTTATCTGACATGGCCAAAGGCATGATCCTCGCCGCAGGGCAGGGCACTCGCGTGCGTCCACTGACCAAAGACCTGCCCAAACCGATGGTGCCCATCCTGGACAAGCCGGTGATGGAGTACCTGGTGGAGCGCTTGGCTGCACACGGGGTATGCCAAATCATGGTCAACGTGGCGTGGAACCACCACAAAATCGAGCAATACTTCCGCGACGGGCGCCGCTGGGGGGTGGAGATCGGCTACTCGTACGAAGGTATTTACGAGCACGGCGACATCCTGCCGCGCCCGCTGGGCTCGGCCGGCGGCATGAAGCGCATCCAGGACATGAGCGGCTTTTTCGATGAGACCACGATCGTCCTGTGCGGCGATGCGCTGATCGATCTGGACATCACCGCAGCGCTGGCCGAACATCGCGCCAAGGGGGCGTTGGCCAGCGTGGTGACGCTGCCAGTGCCCCAGGAGCAGGTGAACAACTACGGCATCGTCGTCGCCGACGGGGACGGACGCGTGGTTTCGTTCCAAGAAAAGCCCCAGCCGGAGCAGGCGCGCTCCAACCTGGCCAGCACCGGCATCTACATCTTCGAGCCGGCGGTCCTGGACCTGGTGCCGTCGGGGCGGGTGTTCGACATCGGCGCGGAGCTGTTTCCGCTGCTGGTCGAGCGCGGCCTGCCGTTTTATGCGCAGAGCCGCCCGTTTCACTGGATCGACATCGGGCGGGTGAGCGACTACTGGTCGGTGCTGCAGCGCGTGCTCAGCGGCGAGATCGCCGACCTGCGCATGCCGGGCACCGAGGTGCGCCCGGGCGTGTGGGTCGGGCTCAACACCCGCATCGACTTCGACCGCGTGCAGATCACCGGCCCGGTGTATCTGGGCTCCAGCGTGCGGCTGGAGGAGGGCAGCTCGATCGTTGGGCCGGCGTGGATCGGCCACGGCAGCCATCTGCGCGCCGGCTCGCGCGTGGAGCGCAGCGTGCTGTTCGAGTACACGCGCATCGGCGCTGGCATGCTGTTCCAGGACATGATCGTCTCGCCGAGCTACTGCGTCGATCGCCACGGCCGCGCCACCTATGTTGGCGACGACCGCTGTCCGCTGCGCTGGGGCGACGCGCGCGCCTGAGGCCAGTCCGCCAGCCAGGGCTGGCCCGGCCGGTTGGGGGTGCGCTGCGTCAGTCCCCAGAGGTTTGGGCGCGTGTGGGTGCCAGCCACGCCAGCGTCAGCGTCACCGCGGTGGAGGCAATCAGCGCGCCGGCAAACGGCGCCAGCGTCGGTACGTTGGCCGGGAAGGTGGCGGCGACCAGTCCCTGCCATAGGTTACCCGCAGCCCAGGCATCGGGCAGCACCGCGCCGACCAGTCCGGCGGCCATGCCTAACAGCGCCGCGTGGCGCGGCGTGCGCCGCCACAGTCCCAGCAGCAGCGGTACGGCTGCGGTGGCGCACAGCAAGTCGGCCACCAGGAACAGCCGCAGCACCGACAGGCCTTGCCAGGCTATGGCGATCACCGGCACCATCAGCAGCACGGTGACCCAGCGGGCACTAGCCAGCGACGCTTGGCGGTGCTGCGTCACCAGCAGGGCGGCGATGCCGCTTTGCAGCGTATCCACCGACGACGCCACCAGGGCCACCGCCAGCACCAGAACCGGCGCGACGACCCAGCCCGGCGCATGCTGCACCAGCGCAAAGAAGGGCACCGGTGGCGTCCCCAGCGGCAGGCCCTGCCGGGCCGCCAGCATCCCCAGCCCCCCCACCAGCGCGATGGCGGCGGCGGTCGTCACGGCACCGAGCCAGGCCCCCCGGTGCAGTGCGCGCTCGCTGTGGGCCGCCCAGATGCGCTGCCAGTAGCCCTGGTGGAACAGGTTGGCCGCCGTGACGGCAATGACCAGGGTGAGCGCCACGGACAGGCCCACGGGCAGCGGGGCCGCGGCCGGTGCCGATGGTGCAGCCGCCGTCGGTGCCGGCGCATGGGCGACCACCGCGCCCACCCAGGCCAGCAGCACCAGCAGCAACCACGCCTGCCAGCGGTCGGTGGCCAGACTGGCGCGCAGCCCGCCCCAGGCGGTGTAGATCAGCGTGACGGCCGCCACCGCCAGCACAGCCCAGCGCCCGTCCTGCCCTGTCAGCAGCGCCACGATGCCGCCGATGGCGGTCAGCTCCGCCGCCAGAAAACACAGCATGTACAGCAGCGACAGCAGCAGCACCCAGCCGCGCACCGCCCCCCCGAATCGCTCGCCAGCATACTCGGTCAGGCTTCGCCCGGCGGGCATACGACGCCGAATGGCGGGGCCACACCACGCCAGCACCAAGAAGGGCAGCGCCGCCCCGATGGCATAGCCGGCCAGCGCCACCGGGCCGACAAAGGCACCGATCTCAGGCGGCACGAACAGGATCCATGCGCCCAGCCCCGAGGCCAGAAAAGACAGGCCCAAGGTGGTCGCGGACTGCGAGCCACGGGCGGTCAGGTATTCGTCGAGGGTGGTGTCCGCCGTGCGGGCCCGCAGACCCACCCACAAAAAGACGAGCAAAACCCCAGCCACCGCAGCGATCGGCAACGCATTCATGTCGCACTTCCTCCGCCGGTACGAACCGGATCAGGTTCCAGGGTCTGGTCGTCGGCCCCCATGGCCCGCGTCCCACTCTCAGCCCGTTGCGCGCCGGTTGCGGCGGCTCAGGGCTCCCCTGGCGACGTTTCAAAGCTGCGATTCTAGTGCGCGTTGCGCAACACCACCTTGCCCATCACCCGGCGCGATGCCATCAGCGCGTAGGCGTGGGGCAACTGTTCCATGGGCAGCACGCGGTCGATCACAGGCTTGATGTGGCCCTGCAGATACCACTGCGCCAGCGTCTGTAGCATCGCGGCGTTGGCTTGGGGCTCGCGGCGGGCAAAGTCACCCCAGAATACACCGACCAGCGACGCGCCCTTGAGCAGCGGCAGGTTCAGCGGCAGTTGCGGAATGGGGCCCGCCGCGAAGCCGACCACCAGGTAGCGGCCGCGCCAGGCGATCGAGCGGAAGGCGGGCTCGGCCAGCTCGCCCCCCACCGGGTCGTAGATCACATCCGGCCCCTGGCCTGCGCTCAGCCGCTTGATCTCGTCGCGAAAGCTCCCGCCGGCCGTGTGCACCGAGTAATCCAGCGTCGCATCGGCCCCCAGGCGCTGGGCCAGGGCGCATTTTTCGGCGCTGGAGGCGGCGGCGATGACCCGAGCGCCCCAGTGTTTGGCGATCTGGATGGCCGCGGTGCCCACGCCCCCCGCTGCACCGAGCACCAGCACCGTCTCGCCCGGCTGCAACGCTGCGCGGTCGATCAAGGCGTGGTAGGACGTGGCATAAGTCATGATGAACGCCGCGGCGTCCTCCAGGACAAATGCCGGGGGCAGCGGTATACAGCGTTGTGCCGGTGCCAGAGTATGGGTGCCAAAGCCCCCTGTCCCGTTCAGGCAGGCGATGGGCTGACCCGGTTGCAGGTGCGTCACACCCGGGCCGACAGCCCGCACGATGCCAGCGTATTCCGACCCCGGCACGAAAGGCAGCGGGGGTTTGAACTGGTACTTGTTCTGAACGATCAGCAGATCGGGGAAATTGAGGCTCGCGGCTGCGATCTCAACCAACACCTCACCCGGGCCGGGGGTCGGGGTGGGCAGTTCCTTCCATTTCAGGGCGTCGACGCCCACGGGGTTTTCGCACAGCCAGGCTTGCATCTGGTGTCTCCTTGGTTGGGTGTGGGGTTTGTGCGGGCAGCCTCGGCATCATAGGGGGAGATCGCGGCCCAGGGTTGTCACCCGCGTTGCGGACGGGCCGCCTACAATCCTTCAGTATGAAGATCCTGCTCTCCAACGACGACGGCTACCAGGCGCCCGGCATCATGGCGCTGGCCCGCGCGCTGTCCGCATTTGCCGACGTCGAAGTCGTGGCGCCCGAGCACAACAACAGCGCCAAGTCCAACGCGCTGACGCTCAACGCACCGCTGTATGTGCACCGCGCCTCCCCAGGGGTGCGCTACGTCAACGGCACGCCAGCCGACTGTGTGCACATCGCGCTCACGGGGCTGCTCGACTACCGGCCCGATCTGGTCATCTCCGGTATCAACAACGGGGCCAATATGGGGGATGACACGATCTACTCGGGGACGGTGGGCGCGGCCATGGAGGGCTACCTGTTCGGCATCCCGGGCATTGCCTTTTCCTT
>CALEDU010000087.1 GCA_937949455.1 uncultured Tepidimonas sp.
CACCAGACAGACGAAGCGGATCGAGCGCGGCGTCAGGCGTTTGAGCAGGTCCACGGCGGCCACCGCCGAGTTGCCAGTGGCCAGCATCGGGTCGAGCACGATGACGTCGCGCTCCTCCATGCCCGAGGGCATCTTGAAGTAATACTCCACCGGCTTGAGCGTGGCCGGGTCGCGGTACAGGCCGATGTGGCCGACGCGGGCGCTGGGCAGCACCTCCAGCATGCCGTCCAGAAAGCCGTTGCCGGCGCGCAGGATCGAGGCCAGCACCGTTTTCTTGCCGTCGATCATGCGGCCGGTGGCCGGCTCCAGCGGGGTCTCGATCGCCACTTCGTGCGTCGGAATATCCCGAGTGACTTCGTAAGCCAGCAGCGCGCTGAGTTCGTGGATGAGCTGGCGAAAGGTCTTGGTGCTGGTGTCTTTGCGCCGCATCAGGGTCAGCTTGTGCTGCACCAGCGGATGATCGATGATGTGGACGTGACGTTCGGCG
This sequence comes from uncultured Tepidimonas sp., assembly GCA_937949455.1. Classification (GTDB taxonomy): domain Bacteria; phylum Pseudomonadota; class Gammaproteobacteria; order Burkholderiales; family Burkholderiaceae_C; genus Tepidimonas. The sequence goes on from CALEDU010000087.1 coordinate 488, forward strand.
GCTGCGCTCATGGCAGCGGAGTATCCCACACCAACCGCTCAGGGTGGGTGTAGCACAGGAAGCGGGTGTGGGTGGCGCGGCCGATGACAGGCTCGCGGCGCATCACCACACCCGTGCGCAGAACCGGCCGATCGTCCGCACTCAGAGGTCCGCCATCCAAGGTCAAAGTCACCTCCACACGGCGCAATGCAGCGCATGAAGTGCGCCTGTTTCACGAACGCCCGCCATCCCCCTGCCTGCACATACGGCCGCTTGACGGGGCGCGGTGCGGTTTGTTTCGCCATTTGTTTCGTTTGCTCGCCTGTCAGCGCATACCCCTCCGTGCAGGGTCTACCTATACTCGTGCCCATATGCATGGACACATTGGTGACAGTCGGCTCAAGCCACATGCGTTGCATACAGGCATGCTGCAGCGATCGGTCGGCTTTACCCTGATCGAGCTGATGGTCACGGTGGCCATATTGGCCATTCTCCTGGCTGTGGGGGGTCCTGCCTTGCAGGGTTTCATCGAGAGCAGCCGCCTGCGCAGCGCTACCCACGATCTTTACAGTGACCTGCAACTGGCACGGCTGGAAGCCATCCGGCGCAATGAACGTGTCACGGTCTGCAAAGCCAATCCCAGCTTGACTCAGTGCAACAACAGCGGCGCATGGCATGGCGGTTGGCTGGTTTTCCTCGATACCCTACCCGGCAGCTCTCCAGCGGTCGAGAATGCCTCCGATATTTTGCGTGCACATGCCGCCCTGAACGGCAACATCCGGATTCTTGGTAACGGAGGGGCCAATGGAACCGCCACCTATGCCTCGTTTGCGCCCGACGGTACCAGCAAACAACTCAACGGGGCTTTCATGGCCGGCACATGGCGGATCTGCAGCACCAGTTCGGCCTTGGGCAACGACAACCGCGCACGCCACCTGATTCTGAACAATTCTGGGCGACTGGTCAGCCAGACGGCCTCGGGAGTCCCTGCCACTTGCCCTACCCCGTGAGACGACCATGAGATTGATTCGTCCAATCTATTCCCCCCGCAAAAGCGCCCAGCGGGGTGCCGGCTTGATTGAGGTCATGATCGCAGTCTTGCTGGTTTCGCTGGGGCTTATTGGCGTGGTACGAATGCAACTTGGCAGCATGCGCAATGCCGAGAGTGCTTACATGCAGAGTCAAGCCAGCCTCCTTGCTTACACCATGCTGGACGCCTTGCGGGCCGATCGACCGGCGGCCATTGAGGGTGCCTACGATATGGACAAAACTTGCACCGTCACGCCCGCTGCGGGCGGGCTGGCGGGTGAGGTCCAACGTCACTGGCTACAGACCCTTAAAACCGTCCTGGGCGACACGGAACAATCCTGCGGCGAGATCCAATGCAGCGCCTCTTTGTGCCGCGTCCGCATCTACTGGGACGACAGCCGGGCCACGAACGGAGCCGACTCGCACTCCATGGAACTGCGAACGCAACTATGAGTCCGGCACCTACCAAGCTTTGTCCAAAGCGATCCACGACACCCAAACGCGCGGTTGGGGTTGGTTTGGTCGAGCTGATGATCGCGATCGCACTCGCGCTGGTCATTACCGGAGCGGTATTCGCTCTCTTTCTGGCTAGCCGACAAAGCTTGCGCGCGACAGAAAATCTGGCGCGCCTACATGATGACGTGCGCATTTCGTTCGAACTGTTGGCGCGCGAGATCCGCGAAGCGGGAAGCACGGTGTGCGGAACTCCCAACATCGCCAATGTCTTGAACAACGCCGGCACCGCTTGGTGGTCGAGTGTCGGAAATTGGAACGACGAAGCCATCCGTGGTTACAGCGGCGCTTCTGCCGGGCCAGTCGAGTTCGGTTCGGCGAGCAGCAAACGCGTCGGTGGAACCGATGCAATGGCCATACGCCGGGCATCCGACAGGGCAGTGACGATCGTCAGCCACAATCCTGCGTCAGCCCAGTTCCGGGTCAACACCAACAATCATGGCATTAAAGACGGAGACATCTTGGTCATCTGCGATGAGCGGTCGGGCGCCATCTTTCAAGTGACCAATGCCAGCAGTACCAATGCCACCATCGTCCATAATACAGGAACCGGGACACCCGGCAATTGCAGCAAGGATCTGGGTTACCCCACCCAATGCAGCGGCAACCGTAAAGAACGCACCTTTGCCCCTGGCGGCTTTCTCACCAGCTATCAGGCGAGTTTTTGGTATATCGGCAATGCCCCCGTTTCAGGTCAGCGTTCACTCTATCGAGCGGACAACACCCGCGGCCCTGTAGAAATGGCGCGTGATGTCACCAATATGCGTGTCGAGTATCTGCTGAGCGACCGGGCCACACCGCCTGCTCTTGCCAGCTCGTATGTCACGGCAGACCAGGTCTCGCGCTGGGCCGATGTGGTAGCCGTGCGCGTCACGTTGACCCATCAGACCCAGGACCATGTTTCCACCGAAGGCCAAGCGATCGTACGAACGTCCTCTTACCTGATCAGCCTGAGAAACCGCGAATTCTTACCATGACCAGACTTGCGCGCAGGTTTCACGCGACCCCCTCTCCCCGCCTACCACAAAGCGGCTTTGCTTTCATCGTCGCGCTCGTCATCTTGCTGGCCGTGACGATACTGGGCGTGGCAACGATCCGCGTGGCGTTGGTCGAGCAGCGTCTGGCATCCATCAGCCTGGATCGGAATATCGCTTTTCAGTCGGCAGAAGCGGCGCTTCGTATCGCTGAAGGGATGGCGCAGCAACATGCCCGTACCGTGCCACCCAGCCCGCGCTTGCAGAGCGATGCATCCTGCGACTCCACGGTCTATCAAGCATGCCCCGAAGGTATCTGTGGTCAAGTGGACCCTGATTGCCCATTGCGCGCTACGGACCCCAGATTTACTGGGTGGCTTCCCTTGGCGGACGCCGACATGAACTTGGGACCGCTGGCTGGACAACGACCCGCTTATCTCGTCGAGTTCCTGGGCGGTGACTTCAAATGCCGGGAACCCGACCCAACGAAACCCAATGATCCCAACAACAACTGCAAACACTACCGCATTACCGCGCGCAGCCAACCTGATGGAAGTCGCCGTGCCACCGTGTTGTTGGAAATCTTGTTCGCCGCAGAATAAGGGTTGTCGTCCAATGTCTCGTCTTGCCCTGATCTGGTCTTCAGCTGCGACGCTATGGGTCGCAGCGCTCCCACCCCTTTACGCGCAGACCGGCGTACTCTGGCCCGCCACGCCACTCTTCATCGGCTTGAACGTGCCACCCAATCTCGTGTTGGCGGTTGATGATTCGACCAGCATGGACTTCGAAGTACTTTTACCAACGAATGACGGCGCGCTTTGGTGGCATGCCAGCGATCAAAGTTTTGTGGGTCGAGATATAAACGACTCACTGTCGCCAGGTACTATCAATTACAACAAAGCTGGCAACGGAGATTCGACATGGACCAAATATGTTTACTTATTTCCGAATGGCCAAGGGACAGGCAATAGATCCGCTTACGACTCAGAAAGGCACTTTGCAATCCCTCCGCTACCCCAATATGCGTTCCTGCGCAGCTCCGTCTACAACAAAGCCTACTACAACCCGCTGATCACATATACCCCGTGGCCGAGCAGCTACGGGACTAATTTTACCAATGCCACGCCAACGGCTGCCATCTCTGACCCTGCTCGCGGTGGCACCACCATCGATCTCACAAATAACCTGACCAGCTCGGGCACCGACTGGACTTTCAGAGTCCAACCCGGCATGAAGTATATCGGCTCAGGGGGAACTGTAGCCACATACAGCACCGAGGCGTCTGTGGCGATGACGTATTACCCCGCCACCTACTACTTACCCACCACGCCCAAACCCTCGACCCCCTACAACGGAAACCGCTCTAATTGCCAATCCCCCAAAACACAAGATTATAAAGATTTTGAACAAAACCCCGCCATGGCGCTTCCAGCAGGTGTGCACGCCATCGGCCCCGACGGACAATGCCTGACTCGCTATGAAATTAAACCGGGTAACACCTTCCCCTCCGGACGCGCCTACGCAATGGAAATGCAAAATTTCGCCAACTGGTTTGTGTATCATCGCAAGCGCCACCTGGCCACGAGAGGCGCTATACTCCGCGCATTCGATGATGTTCGGGGAATTTATCTCGCCACTTTCGCCATCAACAATAGAACCAACCCGTTACCCTTTTACGAATACCCAGGAAATTTCTCGGGCAGTGCCCCAAGCGGTAAAACTACTTTGTACAACAGCGTCAAAGATTATGTCAATCGTGCAGGCACCCCCAACCGCGAGGCCTTGAATCACATCGGCGCACAGTTGTCCCGAGCCAGCAATTCACCACTCCGACATGTTTGCCAAAAAAATTATGGCATTCTTTTCACGGATGGCTTTGCCAGCCATACAGCCGTATCCGGCATTGGTAACGAGGATGGAGCCTACGGCGCTCCTTATGCAGACAGCTACAGCGGCACCCTGGCCGATATTTCGATGAAATACTACCGGGAATTGCGTACCGGCGGCCGTGTGCCCGTCAATCCGGGTTGCGGTCAACCCGGCAGCCCCGCCTGGCTGGACTGCAACACGGCTTGGCACATGAATACTTACGCCGTGACTTTGGGAACGCGCGGCACGATTTTTGGTGTCAGTCATTTCAATCGCGAAGACGCATACCGGTCCCCGCCGCCTTGGCCACAGCCCAATATTCAGCGACATCCATACATGATCGATGATCTCTACCATGCCACCATCAATGGCCGTGGCGAGATGCTCAATGCTGAAGACACAGCATCGATCCAACGCCAACTGCGTCAAATCATCGATACCATCGTTGCCCAAACAGGCTCCGGAGGCGGCGTCTCACTCAACACGTTCAAACTCAGCACCCAAAGTAGGGTGTTCTATGCCAGATTCGACAGCGATGTTTGGGCGGGCGACTTGCTTGCTTACCCCATCGGGACAGATGGTATCGATCAAACCCCAGTCTGGCGTGCTTCAGCCGCACTCCCGAGTGCAATGAGTCGCAGGATTTTTACAGTCTCAGGAGGCAACGCCCGGGAGTTTTTATACTCTGCGCTGTCGCCACTTGATCAGGCCGCCCTAGTTAGCGCCGCTGTCGTCGACTATCTTCGCGGCGACCGTTCCCAAGAAATTCAAAACGGTGGCGTGTTCCGCAACCGACCCAGCAACAATGTACTCGGGGATATTGCACACTTCACCCCGGTTTATCTAAGGGAAAACAATACCGTTTTCGTCGGCACCAATGCAGGCATGCTGCACGCATTCGATGCCGAGACTGGGCGCGAGCACTTTGCTTTCGTGCCTAGCCAGTTGCTCCCTCGCTTGGTCAGCTTGACCAGTCCCGCGTATCAGCATGATTATTTTGTGGATGGCCAAGCCGCCATCACATCCAAAATCGACACCCATGGACGCAACTTTCTGGTTGTCACCTTGGGCCGGGGAGGCAAAGGGCTTTTTGCACTCGATGTCACCCACCCAGATACCGCCAGTGGCACCGAACTGGTCAAATGGGAAAACTACGGTACCAGCGATAGCGATATGGGCCACATACTGGGCCAGCCGGTGATTGCCAAAATGAATAACGGCGACTGGGCCGTGGTCACCGGCAACGGCTATGGCTCCGTATCACAAAAATCCGTTTTATATATTTATCGCTTATCGGACGGCGCCGTACTCAAAAAATTTGACACTGGCGTCGGTGGCAACAACGGCATGAGTCCCCCCTCTGTGATCGATGTAGATGGTGATGGGCGCATCGACTATATTTATGCAGGCGACCTGAAAGGCAACGTGTGGCGCATCGATGCGACCGACGCAAACCCCAACCAGTGGAAATTTTTAGACCTTCACGGCAGCCAAGCCAAGCCGTTCTTTAGCGCTGCGAACAGCACAGGCGTTGCCCAGCCCATCACCGCCCCCATCGCACCGGTGGTCAATCCCTTGAATGGGCAACGCATGTTGCTGTTCGGCACGGGGAGCTATTTCCGGCTTGGTGACCCCACGGACACTTCCACACAAAGCTGGTATGGCTTGGTCGATGGCAATACCGCGATCGCGGGACGAACCGAACTCACCGCACGAGCCATCCAGAGCGAGGGGTTCTATGACAGCAAACCGGTGCGCACCTTCACCCGCGCTGCAGCGGGCGACCTGACAGGGAAAAAAGGGTGGTATCTGGATTTCACTGGCGGCGTGGGCGAACGGATCGCTGGCCAGACCGTGATTGCCGATACCCCCCTGGGGCGTGTCGCCCTATCCAGCAGCCTCATACCGTCGTCTGACCCATGCATACCCGGTGGCCGCGGCTACCTGAATGTGATCGATCCTTTCACGGGGGGCGGACTGACTGGAGGTGTCCTGGATGTGAACGAAAATAGAAATTTTGAGGACGACAAACTGGGAGGCCTGTACATTGGCAGCGTAGATTTGGGGGTGGGCATGCCCAACAAGCCCGAACTCACCGACGGGCGTGTGGTTGTGCCTGGCACACAAGGCATGGACAGCCTGCCGCTGCGTCAGGTCAAGCCAGCGCTGGGCCGCCTCAACTGGCGCGAGATCATTCGGAACTGAGTCATGGAAAATCGAGGATTTACCCTTGTCGAATTGATGATCGCCATTGCGGTGATCGCCATCCTCGCGGCTATCGCATATCCAAGCTATGAGCAATATGTACTGCGCACCCACCGCGCGGCGGCCCGCTCATGCCTGGTCGAACTGGCCCAGTGGATGGAGCGCTACTACAGCAGTCACATGACCTATGCCGGCGCCGCTTTGCCCAGCACGGCTTGCCAAGCCGATCTGGCCGCGCGCTACACCTTCGGCCTGGATGGCTCGCCCACCAGCGCAGCCTATCGGTTGAAGGCCCAACCGATAGGCACCCAGATGCGGGATTCATGTGGGGCGCTGACCATCGATCAGCGAGACCAACGCACCCCGGTGACCGCTGGTTGCTGGAACTGACAAACCATACTTCGTCAAATCCACATACAAAGACACTCCTAGACCGGGAGTAAAAAAGTCTTCATCGCCGCAGCGGAAGCGACGGTTTGCAGCCAACCTGGCTACTCGGCGGTCCAGGCCATCGCATACGCAAGCCTGAACTCCGTGAAAGCCGTGATCGTTTCTAAATTATTTGATAACTTATTTTGCCCAACCCGCGTCAACCCCAGTACCCGAGGCCGCCCATGTCAGAGTTCCTCCTGCTGCAGTTGGCGTCAAGATATAGGTTCTGCCTTCCAAATTAGGAGATCCCCCGCTCACTGCAGTTGCCGTAATCACACCGTCAACGACGGTAACCGAAGCCACTGCGCCGTACGCACCCGATCCGGATCCGATCGCTGCTGGCACCCCGTTGGTACCCGCATCACAGTTTGAGAGATTTCCAGTCGATTGGAAGCACTCTTCCACCCCGATTTTGAAGCTTTGGGTTGCCTGGACGACTTCGGTGAATTTGGCTTTTTTTGTGTAGTTTTGGTAGGAAGGCAACGCGATGGCAGCCAAAATACCAATGATCGCGACCACGATCATCAACTCGATGAGTGTAAAGCCTTGTTGCGCACGTTTCATGATGAACCTCCGGTGATGAACGAATGACCCCTGTTGTCTTTGGGGCCACTCCTTACCAGCAGCTACCGTGCCAGCTTAGCCGCCATGGCGGCCTCGCAACAAAGGCGGGGGCGTTTGCGCCATGACGGTCGCAGCCACGGACCCATGCTCACCTCATACAGACATCAAAATTTGACGCCAAATCTGGATGCTGGAAGGGGGCCCATGGGGCGGCTCTACAGCCCGCGCGAGAGCTGGCTCGTCCCGCACGGGCCGCCCAACGCGCCGAGCAGGCAGCCCTGCCTGCGGGGGTGGCCGCGGCAACCGCCCACGGCCGGCCTCACGTCCCCTGGCTGATCTTGATCGTCGGGAACTTGCTGGAGTAGTCTTTGGCTTTGGCAGCCACAGCGATGGCCACCCGGCGCGCCATCGCCTTATACAGGGCAGCGATGTCACCATCCGGGTCTGCCACCACGGTCGGGCACCCCTCATCGGCTTGCTCGCGGATGCGCAGGTCCAACGGCAACGAACCCAGGCAGGGCACACCCAGCTGCGCTGCCATACGCTGACCGCCTTCGGCACCGAAGATGTGCTCGACATGGCCGCATTTCGGACAGACATGCACAGCCATGTTCTCCACGATGCCCAGGATGGGCACGCCGACTTTCTGGAACATCGTCACGCCCTTTCTCGCGTCCAGCAGCGCAATGTCCTGTGGTGTGGTGACGATGACAGCGCCCGTGACCGGCACCCGTTGCGACAGGGTCAGTTGAATATCTCCGGTCCCCGGGGGCATGTCCACCACCAGGTAGTCCAGATCCTTCCAGTGGGTCTGACGCAGCAGTTGTTCCAGCGCCTGGGTGGCCATCGGTCCGCGCCAGATCATCGCTTCGTTCTTGTCCACCAAAAAACCAATCGACATGATTTGCAAGCCGTAGTTTTCCAGCGGCTCCATCGTCTGTCCGTCCAGACTCTCGGGGCGGCCTTCAATGCCCATCATCATCGGCTGGCTGGGGCCATAGATGTCGGCATCCAACAGGCCCACACGCGCACCCTCGGCTGCCAGCGCCAGCGCCAGGTTGACGGCGGTTGTGCTCTTGCCTACCCCGCCCTTGCCCGAGGCGACGGCGATGATATTGCGCACCTCGGGCAGCAGTTGCACCCCACGCTGCGCCGCGTGTGCCAAGATGCGGGTGTCGATCTGCACGGATACATTGTCCACACCAGGCACACTGCGGGCGGCGGCCACCAGGGCGCGGCGCAAATCTGCCAGCTGGCTCTTGGCGGGGTAGCCCAGTTCCACCTCGAACGCCACGTCGCCCCCGGTGATCTGTAGATTCTTCAGGGCGCGGGTGGTGACGAAATCTTTACCGGTGTTGGGGTCGATGACGGCTTGCAAGGCTTGCAGCAGTGCCTGTTGGTCTACGCTCATGGGGGTGCAGTCTCCGAAGGTTGGGCCACGCGAGGGCCATGTTCAATATCCGAAGTCTAGCCGCTCACGCATGCGGCACCAGACCCTGCGCACGCAGTGCCCTCATTAGAATCCCGGACTTGTCCGCCAATATAAGACCCCCACAGGACCCCCTCATGCCCTCGCGCCGTTTTTTCGTCACCACTGCCCTACCCTACGCCAATGGCCACTTTCACATCGGCCACATCATGGAGTACATCCAGGCCGACGTGTGGGTGCGCACGCAACGGCTGCTCGGCCACGAGGTGCACTTCGTCGGGGCCGACGATGCGCACGGCGCGCCCATCATGATCGCGGCGGAGAAAGCCGGCCAGACGCCGCAACAGTTCGTGGCCGACATCGCCGCTGGCCGAGCGCAGTACCTGGACGGCTTTCACATTCGCTTCGACAACTGGCACAGCACCGACGCACCAGAAAACCACGCCTTGGCTCAGGCGATCTACCGGTCGCTCAAAGCGGCCGGCCTGATCGAGGTGCGCACCATCGAACAGTTCTACGACCCGGTCAAAGGCATGTTTTTGCCCGACCGCTATATCAAGGGTCAGTGCCCGCGCTGCGGTGCGCCCGACCAGTATGGCGACGCGTGCGAAGCTTGCGGCGCCGTCTACACCCCCACCGAGCTGCGCCAGCCCTACTCGGCGCTGTCGGGTGCGACGCCCGAGCTGCGCCAATCGGAGCATTATTTCTTCCGGCTGTCCGACCCGCGCTGCGTGCAGTTTCTTCAGGAGTGGACCTCCGCTGCCGGCCGGCTGCAGCCGGAAGTGGTCAACAAGATTCGCGAGTGGTTGGCCAAAGACGATCAGGGGCGCGGCGGCCTGGGCGACTGGGATATCAGCCGTGACGCGCCCTACTTCGGCATCGAGATCCCGGATGCGCCGGGCAAGTACTTCTACGTTTGGCTGGATGCGCCGATTGGCTATCTGGCCAGCCTCAAAAACCATTTCGACAAGGGCCAGGCGGCCAACCACTGGCACGCCGCGTCGCGCACGGCGCAGACCTTCGAGGAGTTCATCGCCGACCCGGCGGTGGAGCAGATCCACTTCATCGGCAAGGACATCACCTACTTTCACACGCTGTTTTGGCCGGCGATGCTGCACTTTTCCGGCCGCAAGACGCCCACGCACGTGTTCGTGCATGGCTTCATCACCGTCAGCGGCGAAAAGATGAGCAAGAGCCGCGGCACCGGCATCGACCCGCTGCGTTACCTGCGCCTGGGGCTCAATCCAGAGTGGCTGCGCTATTACCTGGCCGCCAAGCTCAACCCGCACGTCGAGGACGTGGACTTCAACCCCGAGGACTTCGTCGCCCGTGTCAACAGCGATCTGATCGGCAAATATGTCAACATCGCTTCGCGCGCGGCGGGCTTCATCACGAAACGCTTCGAGGGCCGGTTGGGCGCCACCGCGCCGGACGGTGAGGGACTGCTGGACGCGCTGCAGACCGCGCTGCCGGCGGTGGCCGAACTCTGGGCCGAGCGCGAATACGGCAAGGCCGTGCGCGAGATCATGGCGCTGGCCGACCGCGTCAATGCCTACGTAGACCAGAACAAGCCGTGGGAGCTGGCCAAACAGCCCGAGCTTGCCGCGCGGCTGCATGATGTCTGTACCACCTGCCTGGAAGCCTTTCGCGTGCTGACGGCCATGCTCAAGCCCGTGCTGCCAGTCACTGCCGAGCGGGTGGAGTCTTTCCTGCGCTGCGCGCCGCTGGACTTTGTCAACGCCGCGCGGCCGCTGGGCCCTGGGCATACCATCGCCCCGTACGAGCATTTGATGCAGCGCGTGGAGGCGCAAAAATTGGACGCGCTGTTCGAGCCGCCAGCGAGCGGCGCAGCGCCCACGCCGGCCACCGAAGCAGCCGCATTACCCGGGGGCGAAGCCATCGCCCCGACCATCTCCCTAGACGACTTCGCCAAGGTGGACCTGCGCATTGCGCGCATCGTGGCCTGCGAGCGTGTCGAGGGCTCCACCAAGCTGCTGCGGTTGACACTGGACGCTGGCGAGGGCCGCCTGCGCAACGTCTTTTCCGGCATCGCCTCGGCCTACGCACCGCAGCAGCTGGTCGGCAAGCTCACGGTACTGGTGGCCAACCTCGCCCCGCGCAAGATGAAGTTTGGCGTGAGCGAAGGTATGGTGCTGGCCGCCAGCCACGCCGACGGCCAGACGCATCCCGGGCTGTTCATACTGGAGCCACACGCCGGTGCCGAGCCGGGCATGCGGGTGCGATGACGGCCATGGTCCCTGCGTGCGTCCCAAACGGCTCAGCGGACTGGGCTGACCCGACGGGCGCGCAAGTCCAGGCTTACTTGGGGTGGACATCGGCCCTCGGCCGCGACACGCCACGCGGCACAGCGGCAGACCCAAGGTGATACATGAGACATGGCAAATTTGCTTTTCTGGTCATCGCTCACCCAGTTCAAGCCCCGCCTGCTGCAGGACTTGCATGCCTACAGTCGCGATCGCCTCGTCAAAGACATGGGCGCCGGTCTGACGGTTGGCATCGTCGCCCTCCCCTTGGCGATGGCCTTTGCAATTGCCAGCGGCTTGCCCCCACAAGCCGGCCTGTGGACGGCCATCATTGCGGGCTTCGTCATTTCGGCGTTGGGGGGAACATCGGTCCAAATCGGTGGACCCGCTGGGGCGTTCATCGTCATCGTTTACGGCATCGTCGAGCGCTACGGTGTCGGGGGTTTGCTCGTCTCCACCTTGTGCGCGGGGGTGCTGTTGTTCGTGATGGGACTGCTGCGCCTGGGGGGGCTGGTGCGCTTCGTGCCGGTCAGCGTCGTCATCGGCTTTACCAACGGCATTGCAGTGCTGATCGGGCTGTCGCAGTTGCGTGATGCGCTGGGGCTGCAGGTGGCCAAGATGCCGGCCGATTTCTTCGGTATCCTGCACACCGTCGCCAGCGCCCTGTCCACCGTCAACCCCTATGCCATGGCACTGGCGGGCTTGTGCGTGCTGGGGCTGGCCATTTGGCCCCGGCTGTGGGCCACGGACTCGGCTTTTCGGCAGCGGCTCGACAAGCTGGAAGGGGTCAGCGCGCTGCGCGCGACCTCGCATTTGCCGGCACCGGTGGTGGCCCTGGCCAGCCTGTCGCTGCTGGCCTGGGCATTGGATTGGCCCGTAGAGACGATCGGCAGCCGCTTTGGGGGCATTCCCCAAGCGCTGCCGGCCCTGGCTTGGCCCGACACATCCTGGCAGACCGTGCGCCAGCTCGTCACCCCGACGCTGACCATTGCGCTGCTGGGGGCCATCGAGTCCCTGCTGTGCGCGCGGGTGGCCGATCAGTTGCACGGCGGGCGCAAGCACGACCCCAACCAAGAGCTGATGGCACAGGGTATCGCCAACACGCTGGTGCCCTTTTTCGGCGGCATGCCGGCCACGGGGACCATCGCCCGCACCGTCACCAACATCCGCAGCGGTGCCACCAGCGGTGTTGCGGGTATGGTGCACGCCATCACGCTGGCGGCCATCGTGCTGCTGGCCGCACCGCTGGCTCGTCATGTGCCACTGGCGGTGCTGGCTGGCATCCTGCTGTTCGTGGCGTGGAACATGGGCGAGTGGCGCGAGTTTGCCCGCCTCAGGCACTTCAGCCACCATTACCGCTTGATGCTGCTGAGCACCTTTGCCGTCACCGTGGTGTTCGATCTGACGGTCGCAGTCGAATTGGGCCTGGTGCTGGCGGTGGTGTTGTTCGTTCGGCGACAAAGCAGTCTGTTTCGCGTCACGCTGCGCCAGGCTGGGCCGCAACGTATCGAGGCAGACCTGTATGGCTCGCTGTTCTTCGGTGCCGTGACCAAACTGGACCCCTTGCTGCAAGCCGTAGAGGCCGCCGATACCGGCGTTCGCGTGCACCTGGACGCCCGACATCTGCTGCTGCTGGACACCACTGGGCTGGATGCGTTGACCAGCCTGCACGGTGCCATTGTGCAGCGCGGCGGCAGTTTGGTGATCGACCATGTGCACGAGCAGCCGCTTTCCCTCATGCGGCGCACTGGCTTTCTGTCGCAGCTCAGCGGCTGGTCGCCCCTGTCGTCTGAGACCTAAAATCGATAGATTGCACGACGCTCACGAGAACGCCCATGAACCCGCTTGGTCTGCCCGACTACGTCTCCGACGCCACCCAGTTCCTCGAATCGCTCAAACGCAGCAAGCCCGCGCTGGAGGCCGAACAGCGCGCCGGCCGGGCGCTGCTGTGGGAGCGCCCGCAGGACCGCGACTTCTGGCGCGATGCACAGCGCGCGCGCGTCCCGCAAAAACCCTATGTCTATCAGACTGAGCCGTCGCTGAAGTGAACGGCCCACCGGCCGAGCTGCCCCCCGCGCCCGAGGCGGTGACCGTGCAGCCCGAGGTCATCGATCAGGTGGCTATCGCACGCCTGTACGGCGAGCCGTTGTTCGCGCTGCCACAGGATCTGTATATCCCGCCGGATGCGCTGGAGGTGTTCCTCGAGGCCTTCGAGGGACCGTTGGACCTGCTGCTCTACCTGATCCGGCGTCAAAATTTCAATATCCTGGACATCCCGATGGCCGAGGTCACGCGTCAGTACCTGGGCTACGTGGAGCAGGTACGCGCCCGCAACCTGGAGCTGGCGGCCGAGTACCTGCTGATGGCAGCCATGCTGATCGAGATCAAGTCGCGCATGTTGTTGCCGCCCAAGCCGGCGGCGGACGGCAGCGAGCCAGAGGACCCCCGCGCCGAGCTGGTGCGGCGGCTGCTGGAGTACGAGCAGATCAAGCTCGCGTCTGGCCGCTTGGACGCACTGCCCCTGCAGGGGCGAGATTTCTGGTGCGCGCAGGTGCACATCGAGCAGTCGCTCGCGCCGCGTTGGCCAGAGGTGTCGGTGGATGATCTTCGCGCCGCCTGGGGTGACATCCTGCGCCGCGCCCGCCTGGTGCAGCGTCACACCATCACGCGCGAGGCTCTGTCCGTGCGCGAACACATGAGCCTGGTACTGCGCACCCTGCAAGGCCGGCGCTTCGTGGAATTTGGCGAACTGTTCGATCCTGCGCGGGGCGTGCCAGTTGCTATCGTCACCTTTATCGCGATGCTCGAACTGGCCAAGGAACATCTGATCGAACTGACCCAGGCCGAGGCCTACGCCCCCATTTACGTCCGACTCTCCTACGTAGCTTCCTGAGCCGCCCCGCACCGGACCTGCCATCGCCATGCACCCATCCCCTTCCTCGGATACCCCGGCCCAACACGTCTATGACGCGCTCATCATCGGCAGCGGACTGGCCGGCCTGACGACTGCGCTGCTGCTGCCGTCGAATTGGCGGGTGGCCATCGTCACCAAGCGTTCGATCAACGATGGTTCCAGCGGCTGGGCACAAGGGGGCATCGCCGCTGTGTTGGCCGAGGATGACAGCTTCCAGGACCACATCGAGGACACCATGGTGGCCGGTGCGGGCCTGTGCGAGCCGGAAGCGACGCGTTTTACCGTCGAACACGCGCCCGAGGCCATTGCCTGGCTGCGCGAGCTGGGCACCCCCTTTACCGTCGAAGGCGACGGCCTGCACCTGACGCGCGAAGGCGGGCACCGCCACCGCCGCATCGTGCACGCCGCCGACGCCACCGGCGCGGCCGTGCAGCACACGCTCATCGAACGGGTCCGCGCAGCCGCCAATATCGATGTATTCGAAACCCATGCGCTGGTGGACCTGATTCTGAGCGACCGTCACGCCGAGCGCCGCGAGCTGCCCCGACGCGTGCTGGGTGCCTATGTGCTGGACGTGGCCGGCGACCAGGTGGAAGTGTTTGCCGCGCCGCACACCATCTTATGTACGGGCGGCGCTGGCAAGGTGTATCTCTACACCTCCAATCCTGACACCGCCACCGGCGACGGCATCGCCGCGGCGTGGCGCGCGGGCTGCCGAGTGGCCAATATGGAGTTCATCCAGTTCCACCCGACCTGCCTGTACCAC
>CALEDU010000088.1 GCA_937949455.1 uncultured Tepidimonas sp.
GGTGACACCGATCCCATCACCGTTGGTCGCGGCAGCAACATCCAGGACGGCAGCGTGCTGCATGCGGATGTGGGCTATCCGCTGACCATTGGTGAGTATGTCACCGTGGGGCACCAAGTCATGCTGCATGGCTGCACCATCGGGGATGAGTCGCTCATTGGCATCGGCGCGGTGGTGCTCAATGGCGCGCGCATCGGCCGACACTGTCTGGTCGGTGCCGGCGCGCTGGTGACCGAAGGCAAGGAATTCCCCGATGGGTCGATGATCCTGGGCAGCCCAGCGAAGCTGGTGCGACAGCTCACGCCGCAGCAGATCGAGGGCTTGCGCTGGAGCGCGCGCCACTACATCGAAAACGCACGCCGCTTGCGGGCCGGCCTCAAGCGTATCGGCTGAGGGGCGCACGTGTCCGAACTGCACAAATTTCTGTTCGACGGTGTGCCCGTGCGCGGGGCTTTGGTGCGCCTGACCGACGGTTGGCAGGAACTGCTGCGCCGACGCCAGAGCGCGGGCGGGTATCCCCCCGCGGTGACGGAACTGCTGGGCGAGATGACGGCGGCGGCGGTGCTGCTGCACAGCAACATCAAATTCGCCGGGGCGCTGGTGTTGCAGATCTTTGGCGATGGACCGGTCAAGGTGGCCGTGGCCGAGGTGCAGCCCGATTTGTCGTTTCGCGCGACCGCCACGGTGCGCGGGGCAGTGGCACCGGATGTGCCCCTGTCCCATATGGTGAATGTGCTGGGGCAGGGGCGCTGCGCGATCACGCTGGATCCGCGCGAACGCCAGCCGGGACAGCAGCCCTATCAGGGCGTCGTGCCTCTGAGCGACGCCGCTGGGCGCCCATTGGATCGTTTGAGCGACGTCATCGGCCACTACATGCAGCAGAGTGAGCAGTTGGATACCCGTTTGGTGCTGGCGGCGGATGCATCAATCGCGGCTGGCTTGCTGATTCAACGCATGCCAGCCATGGGGCAGGCCAATCTGTCCGGCACGGCGGCCGTGGCGCACGAGTCCGATGCACTCGGGGCGAACGAGGACTTTCACCGCATCGCGACGCTGGCCAGCAGCCTCACGCGCCAGGAGCTGCTGGGGCTGGATGCCGACACTATCCTGCATCGCCTGTTCTGGCAGGAGAACCTGCTGCGTTTGGCACCGTCCTCCCCGGCCCAGGCGCATCCGCGCTTTGCCTGCACCTGCTCGCGCGAGCGGGTGGGGATCATGCTGCGCGGTCTAGGGGTGAAGGAGGTCGAGGCCATCCTGGCCGAGCAGGGTGAAGTCGATGTGGGGTGCGATTTTTGCGGCCTGCACTACCGCTTCGATCCTGTCGATGCCGCGCGCCTGTTTCTGACGCAGGATCAGCAGCCGCCCGGCTCCAACCGCATGCAGTGATGCCGGGCCGCGCGCGGGTGTGTCAGCGCAGCGCCGCGTGGGTCCCAGGGGCTGCAGCATTGCCCGTGGGCCGGGTGCCTTCTGGCCCCTGAATCTGCACGAAGATTTCATTGGGCTTGACCATGCCCAGTTCTTGCCGCGCGATTTCCTCGACCGTCTGGACGCCTTCGTACAGGTCCTGGACCTCGGCCGCCAGGCGCTCGTTGCGCAGCCGGGCGGCCTCGTTCGCCTGTTCCTGTTCGGCCAGTTCGCGACGCAACGCGTCCACCTGCGCGATGCTCCCTCTGCCAAACCAGATTTGCACGTGGATCACAGCCAGCAGCCCGAGCAGCAATGCCGTGACCCAACGGGTGCGCATGGTCGGGGGATCACCGCAGGTTGTAGAAGGCGTCGCGGCCTGGGTAGATGGCGACGTCGCCCAGATCCTCCTCGATGCGCAGCAATTGGTTGTATTTGGCCATGCGGTCACTGCGGCTCATCGAGCCGGTCTTGATCTGGCCGGCGTTGGTGCCGACTGCGATGTCGGCGATGGTGCTGTCCTCGGTCTCGCCAGAGCGGTGGCTAATGACGGCCGTGTAGCCGGCGCGCTTGGCCATCTCGATGGCGGCAAACGTCTCGGTCAGCGTGCCAATCTGGTTGATCTTGATGAGGATGGAGTTGGCGATGCCTCTGGAGATGCCTTCTTTCAAGATCTTGGTATTGGTGACGAACAGGTCGTCCCCCACCAATTGGACCTTTTTGCCCAGCCGCTGGGTGAGTTGCGCCCAGCCGTCCCAGTCGCCCTCGGCCATGGCATCCTCGATGCTGAGGATGGGATATTTATCGCACCAGGTGGCCAGGATGTGGGTCCACTCGGCGGCGTTGAGCACCAAGCCTTCACCCTCCAGGTGATAGACCCTGGTGCCGTCTGGGCCGTCCTTGCAGAACTCGCTGGCTGCGCAGTCCAAACCCAGTGCGATCTGCTCACCTGCGGTGTAGCCTGCTTTGTCGATGGCTTCGAGGATGAGCTGGATGGCTGCTTCGTGGTTGGCCACGCTGGGCGCAAAGCCGCCTTCGTCGCCGACCGCCGTGCTCATGCCGCGGTCGTGGATGATCTTCTTGAGCGCATGAAACACCTCGGCACCCCAGCGGATCGCCTCGCGGAAGGAAGGGGCGCCGATCGGCAGGATCATGAATTCCTGCAGATCCAAGTTGTTGTTGGCGTGTGCCCCGCCGTTGATGACGTTCATCATGGGTACGGGCATTTGCACCGCCGCGCTGCCACCAAAGTAGCGGTACAGCGGCAGACCCGCTTCTTCGGCCGCGGCGCGCGCCACCGCCATGCTGACTGCCAGCATGGCATTGGCACCCAGGCGGCTTTTGTTGTCGGTGCCGTCCAGCTCGATCAGCGTCTTGTCCAGAAAGGCTTGTTCGCTCGCGTCCAGCCCCAGCACGGCTTCGCTGATTTCGGTGTTGATGTGCTCGACGGCCTTGAGCACCCCCTTGCCGAGGTAGCGCTTGGGGTCGCCGTCGCGCAGCTCGATGGCCTCGCGGCTGCCGGTGGAGGCACCGGACGGCACAGCCGCGCGGCCCATGACGCCCGATTCCAGCAGCACATCACACTCGACGGTGGGGTTGCCGCGGCTGTCCAGGATTTCGCGGCCGACGATATCGACAATGGCGCTCATGCGTGGGATTCCTTCATTGCGTGGGATGGGTAGGGATCAGGTCAATGGCGAAGGTGGGCGGCAGGCTATCAGGCCACGCCCTCGACGGTGATCATGCGCATCACGGCCGCGCCGGCGCGCGCCTCGCGGGCGCGGCGGTATTCCGGTGAGTCATGGAAGGCGCGCGCCGCTGCCACCGTCGGAAAGCGCAGCACGACGACGCGGCTGGGTTGCCAGTCGCCCTCCAGCACGGTGACTGCGCCGCCGCGCACCAGCACCTCGGCACCGTGTGCCTGGATGGCGGCGCTGGACCAGCGTTTGTATTCCTCGTACTGCTGCGGATCGGTGACGTCCACGTCGGCGATGATGTAGGCGCTCATGCTAGGGCGGTCAGGGATAAGGGGGCGGTGTCAGCACCACGCGCTGCGCGGGCATTATGCGGTGGCGGCGAACTCGTTTTCCAGCAGCGGCTGGCGTTTGACGATGGTGTCCAGCTCGCGCAGCGATTCCAGCAGCGGCCGCATGAATTTCAGCGGCACGGCGTTGGGGCCGTCCGATAGCGCCTGCGCCGGGTTGGGGTGGGTTTCCATGAACAGCCCGGCCACGCCGACGGCCACCGCAGCACGCGCCAGCGGTGGCACAAATTCGCGCTGGCCGCCGGAGCTCGTGCCCTGGCCGCCGGGCAGCTGCACGCTGTGCGTGGCGTCGAACACCACCGGCGCGCCGCTGTCGCGCATGAGCACCAGGCTCCTCATGTCCGACACCAGGTTGTGGTAGCCAAAGCTGAAGCCGCGCTCGCACGCCAGGAAGTTGTCTTCTGGCAAGCCCTGCTCGCGCGCGGCGGCGCGGGCTTTGTCGATGACGTGCTTCATGTCATGCGGCGCAAGGAACTGCCCCTTTTTGATGTTGACCGGCTTGCCGGATTGGGCCACGGCGCGGATGAAGTCGGTCTGGCGGCACAGGAAGGCCGGCGTCTGCAGCACATCCACCACGGCGGCCACTGCTGGCACTTCGGCCTCGGTGTGGACATCGGTCAGCACCGGCACGCCGATCTCGCGGCGCACCTTGGCCAAGATCTCCAGCCCTCGCTCCATTCCGGGGCCACGAAACGAGGCCCCGCTGGAGCGATTGGCCGTGTCGTAACTGCTCTTGAAGATGAATGGGATGCCCAGCTCCGCTGTGATGGCCTTGAGTTGGCCGGCGACATCCATCTGCAGCTGCTCGCTTTCGACCACGCACGGGCCAGCGATCAGGAAGAAGGGCCGGTGCAGGCCGACCTCGAAACCGCACAGATTCATGCACCAGCCTCCTGCCGTTGGTGCTGCAGCGCTGCCGCGATATAGGCATTGAACAGCGGGTGACCGTCCCACGGGGTGGACTTGAATTCGGGATGGAATTGCACCCCCATGTACCAAGGGTGCACCTCCTGCGGCAATTCGATGATCTCGGTGAGCTGTTCGCGCTGTGTCAGCGCCGAGATGACGAGCCCGGCCTGGCGCAGCCGATCGAGGTACTGCGTGTTGGCCTCGTAGCGGTGCCGGTGGCGTTCGGTGACGACTGGGCCATAGATGCGGTAAGCCAGTGTGCCCGGTACGACGTCGGCGCTTTGCGCTCCCAGCCGCATCGTGCCGCCGAGGTCACTGTCCGCATCGCGTTTTTGCAGGGTGCCGCTGGCGTCC
>CALEDU010000089.1 GCA_937949455.1 uncultured Tepidimonas sp.
CCCGAGCATGGCCTGGATGCGCGGGATGACGCGCTCGGGCTTCTTCTCCTCGTTCGGATCGGCATCCCATCCCAGTTGGAAGTCGATGCGCCAGACGTTGTCACACTGTTTGTGCAGCAGCACGCTCTGGCCTCGGTGGAATGGCGGGTCGAACCAGAACCAGCGCTCGGTCGGAAAGTCCGCCTTCATCACCACGTCAGCGATGAGGAAGCGATCCTGGAAGAACTGGCCGGTGAAGTCCGCCCCGATCATGCGGCGCGTGTCGCTGCTGGCGCCGTCGCAGGCGATCAGCCATTGCGCCTCCATTTTGAAGATACCGTCGGGCGTCTCGATCGTCAGCACCACGTGGTCGTCGTGCGTCTCGATCGCCAGCACCTTGTGCTTCCAGCGCAAATCCACCCGGGGCGAGGCGTCGCAGGCGCGCACCAGCCGCTCTTCCAGGTAGTACTGCTGCAGGTTGATCATCGCCGGCATCTTGTGGTGGTCCTCCGGCAGCAGGTCGAACTGGTAGGCCAGCTCGTCGCGGAAGAACACCTTGCCCACTTTCCACTGGATGCCTTGTGCAACCAGATCGTCACCCAAGCCCAGGCGATCCCAGATTTCCAGGGTGCGCTTGGCGTAGCAGACCGCGCGCGAGCCGATGCTGACCGTGTTGTTGTCGTCGAGCACGACGGTGGGGATGCCGCGCGCAGCACAGTCGAGGGCCTGCGTCAGCCCCACAGGGCCGGCACCGATCACGATGACCGGGTGGCGCACCCGCCGGCCGTCGCGCTGCTCGTCGCTTTGCCGGTAGGCGTACTGCGGATAGGTGTAGGTGTGCAGCATGGTCGGTGATCCCCTTTGGCTGATTTGCCCACTCAAGCAGCCGCGCCGCGGAACTCGGTTTCGTGCATCCAAGCCGCATGTTTGGGCGCCCGTTTGGTCTGGGCCCATTCGTCCAGCATCTGCCACTTCACGGCATCGAACTTCTCGTACATGTCCGGCGTGCCGACATCGGCCGCCAGTTCGATGCGGTGGCCGTTGGGGTCGAAAAAGTAGATGCTCTTGAAAATCGTGTGGTCGGTGATGCCGACGACGGGGATGCCGGCGGACTCCAGGCGCGCCTTGGTCTCCTCCAAGGTCTGGACGCTATCCACCTTGAAAGCGATGTGCTGCACCCACTCGGGGGTGTTGGGGTCACGCCCCATGGCCGGCGAGTTGGGCAGCTCAAAGAACGCCAGCACATTGCCCTGCCCTGCGTCGAGGAACACATGCATGTAGGGGTCCGGCGCCTTGGTGGAGGGCACCTGGTCTTCGGCGATGGCCAGCACGAAATTCATATTCAGGTGCTTGACGTACCACTCGACGGTTTCCTTGGCGTCCTTGCAGCGGTAGGCGACATGGTGGATGCGTTGAATCTGCATGGTCGGTCTCCTCTCGGGCGGCGAAGGCGGCATCAGCCTTCCAGGGTTTCCCACATCTGGCGGTCGCGCTCGGCGGTCCAAATGCGGGGGTCGGGATACTGCGTGGCCTCGTCGTAGCAGCGCGTGACGTCGAAGGGCATGCAGTGATCGAAGATCACCCAGTGACCGTACTTGGGCTTGAGCCGGGCGTAGGTCTCTTGGTAGACGGTGTGGAGGTCCTTGCCCGCGGCCACCCCCTCGCACACGCTGGCGTAGACATCCGAGATGAAGGCCTTGGTGCCGGACAGGCCCGCCTGCACCTGCTCAGGCGTGGTCAGTGCCGCGCCACGGCCAGGGACGAGCTTTTCGGGATTGAGCGCCGCGAGCTTGTCCAGCGTCTGCGGCCAGTCACGGAAATAGGCGTCACCGGCGTAAGGCGTGGCATCGAACTCCACCAAATCGCCGCTGAACAGGATGCGCTCCTGCGGCAGCCAGGCCACCGTGTCGCCCTTGGTGTGGCCGCGGCCCAGTTGCAGCAGCTGCACCTCCAGCTTGCCCAGCCAGATCGTCATCTTGCCGGTGAAGGTGATGGTCGGCCAGGTCAGCCCCGGCGGCACCGACTCCACCGCCCGGAACAGACGCGGAAAGCGACCGATCTCGCTGGCCTTGTCCTGCTCGCCGCGCTCTACGATCAAGTCATAGGTATCCTGGCTGGCGATGATGTGCTCGGGCTGGTAGGCCGAGGCACCCAGCACGCGCACCGCGTGATAATGGCTCAACACGACATACTTGATGGGCTTGTCGGTGACCTCGCGGATGCGGCGGATGACGTCCTGCGCCATCACGGGTGTGGCCTGGGTGTCGATCACCATCACGGCGTCGTCCCCGACGATGACGCCCGTGTTGGGGTCGCCCTCGGCGGTGTAGGCGTAGGCGTGCTCAGAGAGTTTCGTGAAGCTGACTTGCTTGTCTTGCAGGTCGGCTTGACTGGCAAAGGCTTTGGTACTCATGGGGGGCTCCGTGGGCGCCGGCCGAAAATTCTTCTATGCCTAACGCATTTGTCATACAACAAAACGGATGATACCCGGGTTCGTTGTACCATGTCCGAGCAATTGGTCTAGGGGAAACCCCGACACCGGCGTATCTGAGCAGCCCGACCGACGACCCAACCATGATGGACATGAATGCACGACACCCCCCGATGGCGACGGATGGCGGTTTGAGCGATGCGTCCGAGCCGCGCGGACCGCGGGGTATTCAGAGCGTGGAGGTCGGGGGGCAGTTGCTCAAGGCGCTGGTGCGCAGCGGCTCAGCCCTGCCGTTGAAAGACTTGGCACGCGCCGCCGGCATGGCCCCAGCCAAAGCACACCCCTATCTGGTCAGCTTTGGCAAGATTGGCCTGATCGAGCAGGACCCGGTCAGCGGCCACTATGGCCTGGGGCCGTTGGCGTTGCAGTTGGGGCTGATCGGACTGCAGCAGGTGGACCCGGTGCGCCTGGCGCTGGCCGAGCTGCCCGCACTGGCGCAAGCGCTGGGCTGCACCGTATCGGTCGCGGTGTGGGGGCCGGTGGGGCCA
>CALEDU010000090.1 GCA_937949455.1 uncultured Tepidimonas sp.
CCCCAGGGGCCCAGGTTCTGCGGATCCAAGTAAGACGGCAGGGTGTGGTGGGAGACGCCGGTGTCGGAATGTCCGTTCATATCATCGGGTAGGAAAATTGAACATGGCCAACAGCATAGGCGCATCGGCCGGACTTGTCCAAAGCCAGCTTCCCATGAGACCATGCGTTTTGTGCATGGGCGACTGCCGAATTGTCGGCCTGCCCCGTTGATCGGGTCTGTCCCTGTGCAACAGGGCACGGCACAATGGAGGCGGTAACGGAGACGACCTTGACCCTACCTGCCTTCGATCCCCGCCAGGTTCCCGTCGTTGCCCGCGACGACCGGCTGCCCCGCGTGCCTGTGGAGCAGTTGGATGAGCAAGATTTGCGCCGCTGGTTTGCCCGGCCGCCAGTTTGGACACCCGAGATTCGTGCCGAGTCGCGCTGGGTCGAGGGTCCATCCAAACCCGCTGCAGTACTGGTGCCCCTGGTCTGGCGCGCGCGGCCGACGGTGCTGTTGACGCAGCGCACTGCGCATCTGCCCACCCACGCTGGGCAGGTGGCCTTTCCGGGGGGGAAACTGGATACTGCAGACGCGGGTGACCCTGTGCGCTGCGCCTTGCGCGAGGCAGCGGAAGAAGTTGGGGTGGCCCCCGATTGGGTGGAGCCTCTCGGGACCCTGCCGGTGTATGCGACGGGCTCGGGCTTCGAGATCACGCCGGTGGTTGGTCTGGTGCGCCCGAGCGGACCCTGGTGCCCGAATCCGCACGAAGTGGCCGAGGCCTTCGAGGTGCCGCTGGATTTTTTGATGGATCCCCGCCACCATCGCCACCATGAGGTCGATTTGGGCGGTGTGACACGGCGCTGGTTGTCGATGCCCTACGACGATCCACTGGGCCAGCGCTTCATCTGGGGCGCGACCGCCGGCATGCTGCGTAACCTCTATCGGTTTTTTCTGGCCGCAGCGGCCGCTATGATCCGCGCATGACGTTTTTCGCGGTCCTGATCGCCCTTGTACTCGACCAGGCCCGGCGCCCCGGTCCACAGGCACCGTGGCTGGGTGCGGCAGGGACCTGGGCCGCGTGGGTACAACGCCAGTTCGACGCCGGACATGCCATGCACGGCTGGCTTGTCTGGGTATTGGCTTTGGGGATACCCGTGCTGGCAACGGCTTTGATTCATGCGCTGCTGGCGCTGGCCAGTGGCCTGTTGGCCTTCGCGTGGACGGTGGCGGTGCTGTATGTCACTTTGGGTTTTCGCCAATTCAGTCACCACTTCACAGCGATTCGGGCGGCGTTGGAGTCGGGTGACGAGGCCAGTGCCCGGGCGTTGTTTGCGCAGTGGCAGGGCACCGATGCCGTCGAGTGGCCGCGCGAGGAGCTGCTGCGGCGCGTGATCGCCCATGCCATCCTGTCGTCGCACCGACACGTGTTTGGGGTTTTCGTTTGGTTCGTGGCGCTGGCTGCGTTGGGTCTGGGGCCAGCCGGCGCAGTGCTGTACCGGTTGGCGGCGTGGCTGGCCCAGGCCTGGGGTGATATGCGGCCTGCACAGGCTCCGGTGAGCGAGCCAGTGGCTCGGCTGGCCCATCGGGCGTGGTGTTGGATCGACGCCGGGCCAGCGCGGGTGACGATCCTGGGGTTTGCCGTGGTCGGGCATTTCGAGGATGCCCTGGAGCGCTGGCGGCAACGGCGCCGGCCCTGGCACGAGCCCAGTGATGACCTGCTGCTGTCGGTGGCCGAGGGGGCTATCCAGGTGCGCCTGTCCCGCGGGGCTGCGGGTGAAGATCCCGTGGCTGCCGATCTGCCTGAGCCACAGCTGGCCCACCTGGCCAGTGTGGTGGGACTGGTGTGGCGCAGTGTCGTGATGTGGCTGTTGCTGCTGGCCTTGGCCCTGCTGGCGCGCATCTTCTGACGTGCAGGGTCCTGGTCAGGAGGTGCGCGCCGCAGCCAGCTCTTCGTACAGATCTTGGTACAGACGCCAGCGGTGCGGGGCGATCGGCCCGAGCGGGGCGATGGCCGCTTGGACGGCGCAGCCGGGTTCGCGCCGATGGGTGCAGTTGTGAAAGCGGCACTGCCCGACGTAGGGGGCCATGTCTGGCATCCATCGCGCCAGGGCCTCGGGCAGGATGTGGTGCAAGCCGAACTCGTGGAACCCTGGTGAGTCGATGATCGCGCTGTCGCGTTCGTCGTTCAGCCAGTACCATGTCGTCCGCGTGGTCGTGTGACGGCCGGTCCCCAAGGCGCGCGAGATGGCCTGGGTGTCGGCCTGCGCCTGGGGCACCAGCCGATTCACCAGGGTGCTCTTGCCAACCCCGGAGGCCCCGATCACCAAGGTCACGCGCCCGCGCAGCCGCTCGGTCAACGCGGCCAGGTCCGCGACGGCAGCCGTGTCATCCCCCTGCAGTTGCAGCGGCAGCACGGTTTCACCCATGGCGCGGTAGGGCGCCAGGCGTGTCCATGCCTCACTGAAGGCAGGCTGCACATCGCGCTTGTTCAGCGCGATCATCGGCTCGATCCCCGCGTGCCGAATCGCGACCAGCGTGCGCGCGAGCTGGGCTTCGGCAAACATCGGCTCTGCCGCCAGCAGCACCAGAACCTGGTCCAAGTTGGCGGCGAACACCTTGGTGCGCTGGGCATCCTGGCGCAACAGCATGTTGCGGCGTGGCAGCACAGCATCGACGACGCCCTCGTCGCCGGTGGGCGTCCAGCGCACCCGGTCGCCCACCACCGCCTCTTGTCGTTTGCCGCGCGGATGGCAGCGTGTGCGGCTGCGATCCGCGGCCTCGACCAGCAGGTGCCGGCCGTAGGTGGCAACGACCAAGCCGTCGTGTGCGCCAATTAGGGGGGCGATGACGCTGCGGTTCCGGTTCATGCAGGCACCCCGGCCGGCCCCAGGCGCGCCAGCCGATCCGCCGCCGGCGGATGAGAATAGAAAAAGCGCACGAACCAAGGATCTGGCGTCAATGTGCTGGCGTTGTCGCGGTAGAGCGTGAGCAGGGCACCCGCTAGCGCGTTCGCCCCCGTCTGTTGTACTGCATAGCGGTCGGCTTGGTATTCGTCGCGGCGGGACAGGCCACTGAGCAGCGGTGCCAAAAACACCCCCGCCAGGGGCAACACCATCCCGAACAGCAACAGGGCCAGCGCTGCGTTGCTGCTGGTCAGGCTGGGTGTTACCCCCAAACCAAAATAGAACCACAGCTGCTGCGACAGCCAGCCCAGCAGCGCCAGCGCAGCCCCGCTGCCCAATCCCATCCACACCAGACGCTTGAGCACATGGCGGTGGTGGGCATGCCCCAGCTCATGCGCGAGCACGGCATCGAGCTGGGCCGCTTCCAGGCGTTGCAGCAGGGTATCGAATAACACCACGCGCTTGGCGGGGCCGAATCCCGTGAAGTAGGCGTTGGCATGCGCGCTGCGTCGGCTACCGTCCATCACATACACCCCCGCGGCACGAAAGCCACAGCGGGCCAGCAGGGACTCGACGCGTTCGCGCAAACGGGCATCGGCCAGCGGCTCGAAGCGGTTGAACAGGGGGGCAATGACGCGAGGGTAGAGCAGCAGCAATGCCGTATTGAAGGCCATCCAGGCCAGCCAGGCCCACAGCCACCAGGTCGGACCCGCGGCGTCGTAGAGCCACAGGATCAGCGCGGCCAGCGGCAGGCCCAGGGCCGCCGCCACGGCCACGCCCTTGAGCCCGTCGGCCACCCACACACCCAGCGTCATCTGGTTAAAGCCGTGGGCGGCTTCCACGCGGAAGGTGCGCCACCACGCCAGCGGCAGCTCCAGCAACGCCCCGATCGCAAAGAAGGCCCCGATGAGCGCAACCTGCTGTACCAGCCCGTCCCCCAGCCACTGCAGCAGAATCTGATTGAGCCAGTCCAGCCCACCCAGCAGGGTCCAGCCGACCAGGATGGTTGTGCTCCAGACCGCCTCGGCCAGTGCCAGCCGCGTCTTGTCGATGGTGTAGGCGGCGGCTTTGGCGTGCTGCTCGGCGCTGACATGCGGAGCAAACGCCTCGGGTACGCGGTCGCGGTGGTGTGCCACATGCCGGATCTGGCGGGTGTACAGCCAAGCCCGCAGCAGCAGGCTGGCCACCAGCAGGACCACGAAAGTCCAGGTCCAAAGCAGGTGAACAGGCAATGTGGTGTCCATATGCGCAGTCTAGCCAATATCGTGTCTGCATGTCGGCGACAATAGCGGTCATGACCAGCTCCAACACCCTGCCCGAACCGTTGTCCGCCGAGGCCCTGACCTTGCCCAAGAGCGACCAAAACCTGGTCTGGATCGATTGTGAAATGTCCGGCCTGGACCCCGAGGCCGAGCGCCTGCTGGAGGTGGCCGTGGTGGTCACGGGTCCGCACCTGTACCCGCGCATCGAGGGGCCCGTGCTGGTGATCCACCAGAGTGACGCCGTGCTCGACGCCATGGATGCATGGAACAAAGGCACGCACGGACGCAGCGGCCTGATCGACAAGGTCAAAGCCAGCCGGATGACCGAGGCCGAGGCCGAGCAGCAGCTGCTCGACTTCATCGCGCGCTATGTACCCAAGGGCGCATCGCCCATGTGCGGCAACAGCGTGGGGCAGGACCGGCGTTTTTTGGTGCGCTACATGCCGCAGTTGGAGGCATATTTCCACTACCGTAATCTGGATGTGAGTACCCTCAAAGAGCTGGCACGGCGCTGGCGGCCAGAGGTCTACAGCGCGTTCAAGAAGCAGCAGCGCCACACGGCCCTGGCCGATGTGCATGAATCCATCGACGAGCTGGCGCACTACCGCGAACACTTCCTGCGCCTGTTCGCCTGAGCGGGCCGCCGGGACGGTGCGGGTCCGCGGCAAATCCGAGCCGCTTCGCGTCGCATCCTCAGGCCGCACGAATCTGTGTCATAATACGCAGCTCCGGTACCACACGGTGCCGATTTTTTGTTGCATCTGCTGCTTGCCGGTCCGTGGAAGGATTGATTCGTTGGTAGTCGATGTGATGACAACCTGACGGATCCCAACCATGAACTCTATGACTCCTGCAGCCATTGGCTGCGACGGCGGCTTTGCCGCGCTTGGCCTGGCCGAATCCCTGCTGCGTGCCGTGGCTGACTTGGGCTTTGTGCAGCCCACCCCCGTTCAACTGGCGGCCATCCCGCCGGCCCTGGCCCGCGACGCGGACGGTGCCGACTTGATGGTGTCTAGCCAAACCGGCAGCGGCAAGACCGCAGCCTACTTGCTCCCCGTGCTCGACGCTTTGTGCCGGCTGGCCGTGGCCGAACCCACACGCGAGTCCGCCCGCCGCAGCCGGGGGGCGGGGCGGGGTCGTTTCGAGCCGGCCACGCCGCAGGCGCTGGTGTTGTGTCCCACGCGCGAATTGGCCCAACAGGTGGCGCGTGATGCCATGGACCTGCTGCGTCACACGCGGGGACTGCGCGTAGCGACGGTGGTGGGTGGCATGCCCTACGCGGTGCAGCTGGAGCGCCTGGCTGGTGCTGCGGTGGTGGTTGCCACCCCCGGCCGACTGCTGGATCTGCACCGCGGTGGCCACTTGCGGCTGGATACCGTGCAGCATGTCGTCCTCGACGAGGCCGATCGTATGCTGGATCTGGGCTTTGCCGACGACCTGGCCGAGATCCACCGCCTGACCGAGGGGCGGCGCCAGACACTCATGTTCAGTGCCACCTTTGCGCCGCGCGTCCAGGCGCTGGCCGCGCGCATCATGCGCGAGCCACAGCGAGTCGCGCTGGAGACGCCGCAGGATCGCCACACCCATATCGAGCAGCGCCTTTACTGGTGTGACAGCCCCTCGCACAAGCGCCGCGTGCTGGACCACTGGTTGCGTGACGAGGCAATCGAGCAGGCCATCGTATTTGCCAGCACGCAGATCGAATGTGATGAACTGGCGCAAGACCTGCAACAGGCGGGCTTTGCCGCCGTGGCCCTACACGGGGCCCTCAGCCAAGGGCTGCGCAACCGCCGCCTGCAGGCACTGCGGCAAGGACAGGTGCAGATCCTGGTGGCCACCGATGTGGCTGCACGCGGCATCGACGTGCCCAGCATCACCCATGTCTTCAACTACGGCTTGCCGATGAAGGCCGAGGACTATGTGCACCGCATCGGTCGCACGGGTCGCGCTGGACGCCGCGGTCTGGCGGTCACCATGGCCGAGCCGCGCGACCGCCGCCGCATCGGCGCCATCGAGGCCTTCAGCCGTCAACCGATCCCGGCCCTGACGATCCCGGGCTTGGAGCCACAGCGGCCAATCGACACCCCGCGCCAGGCGCGCCGGGCCGACGGCCATCGGGGCTGGGGCAAGCGCTCCGAGGCCCCCCGCGCACGGCGTGCAGAACCGGTTGCGCGCCGCGCGCCACGCTGAGCCTCGGCAGCGCACCCTCGTTCTCACATCAGCAGGTGTTCGCCGGCGTTTTCGCCGCCCAAGACGACATAGTTCACCTTGCGCAGATCGACCAAGGTGCGCCCGCCGGCGTAGCTGATGGCGCTTTGTAAGTCCTCTTGCATCTCGCGCAGGGTGTCGGCCAGCTTGCCTTTGATCGGCTCGAGGATGCGCTTGCCTTCGACGTGCTTGTACTCGCCTTTGTTGAAGTCGCTAGCCGAGCCGTAGTACTCCTTGTAGAGCTTGCCGTCCACCTCCACCGTCTGGCCGGGGGACTCCTCGTGGCCAGCGAAAAGCGAGCCGATCATCACCATCGCGGCGCCAAAACGCACGCTCTTGGCGATGTCGCCATGGTGGCGAATGCCCCCGTCGGCGATGATGGGCTTGGTCGCCACCCGCGCGCACCACTTGAGCGCCGAGAGCTGCCAGCCGCCGGTGCCAAAGCCCGTTTTGAGCCGCGTGATGCATACCTTGCCCGGCCCGATGCCCACCTTGGTCGCATCCGCGCCCCAGTTTTCCAGGTCGATCACGGCCTCGGGCGTCCCTGCGTTGCCGGCAATGACGAAGGTCTGCGGCAGCTTGTGCTTGATGTGCGTGATCATTTTGCGCACGCTGTCTGCGTGGCCATGGGCGATGTCGATGGTGATGTAGTCGGCGCCCACGCCTTCGGCCGCGAGCCGGTCGATCACCGCATAGTCAGCCGGCTTGACCCCAGAGCTGATGGACACGAACAGGCCCTGCTCACGCATGCGCTTGGCAAAAGCCACGCTGTCGAGATCGAAGCGGTGCATGATGTAGAAGTAGCCGTTGGCGGCCAAGTATTCGCTGATGCACTCGTCTACCACCGTCTTCATATTGGCGGGTACCACCGGTAGCTTGAAGCGGCGGCCACCAAACTCCACCGAGGTGTCGCATTCGCTGCGGCTTTCCACGCGGCATTTGCGTGGCAACAGCAGGACGTTGTCGTAGTCGAAAATTTCCATGGGCAAGGCTCCAATGTGGCTGTGGGGTAAGCGGCGCGTTGTGGCAGTGCGCGGCCCAATGGCTGCGAGCGCTTGATGGATAGCCGGTCGGGCCCGAAGCCGCCAGCACAGGGCGGTGGACACAAAAAACCGGGCTCCCACGTTTGGCCCGGTGCTCGATTCTATGCCAGCCGGCTGGGGCACAATAGCCCTGTGGGGCACTGCCGCCCCCTTGGAGCGTGTGCGGATGAATCCCTCCACCCTGATCGGCATGGTCGCCAGCGTTGTGTTGCTGGGTGTCCTGATCCTGTTTGCAGCCGACGATCCTTGGCTGTTCATCGATGTGCCAAGCATCGGCATCGTCCTGGTGGGCACCATGGCAGCCACCTTCTTGAGCTACCCGATCGGCGAGGTGCTGCGGGTCTTCAAGCTCATCCGAACCGTCATGCGCAACGAGCGCTTGTACACCGAGCGCGACATCGAGGAGCTGGTGGACATCTCGCGACTGTGGATGCGCGATGATCCGGTGTTGGTCGAAAAGGCGTTGCCGCGCATCTCCAACCCCTTCCTGCGCACAGGGGTGCAACTGGTCATCGACCGCATTCCGGAGGAGGACATCCTGGACCTGCTGCAGTGGCGGATTTCGCGCATGAAAGCCAAGGAGGCGGCCGAGGCGCAGCTCTTTCGCGTCATGGCCAGCTACGCGCCCGCTTTCGGCATGATCGGCACCCTGGTTGGGCTGATCAATCTGATGGACGTGGTCGCCAGCGGGGATCTGGTCGTGATCGGCAAACACCTGGCGGTGGCCCTGATGACGACGTTTTACGGCATTTTGCTGGCCAACCTGGTGTTCAAACCCGTGGCCGTCAAGCTGGAGCGCCGCACCGAG
>CALEDU010000091.1 GCA_937949455.1 uncultured Tepidimonas sp.
TGGCGCTCGCTGGATCCGGTGCCGGTGGCGTATTGAACCCCGCCGCTGGTGCGCGCCTGCCGCGCGCCCATCGGCGACACGAGGGCCCGAACGCCCGTGGAGTGACAACTTGGCCAAACGCAACTTTCTGGATTTCGAGCAACCCATCGCGGAACTCGAAGCCAAAATCGAAGAGCTGCGCTATGTGCAGACCGAGTCTGCGGTGGATATCTCCGAGGAGATCGACCGCCTGAGCAAAAAAAGCCTGCAGCTCACCAAAGACATCTACAGCAAGCTCACCCCGTGGCAGGTCACCAAGATTGCGCGCCACAGCGACCGGCCCTACACCCTGGATTATGTGCGGGCCATCTTCACTCATTGGACAGAGCTGCATGGCGACCGCCACTTTGCCGACGACCAGAGCATCGTCGGCGGGCTGGCCCGCTTCAACGGCCAGCCCTGCATCGTCATCGGCCACCAAAAGGGACGCGACACCAAGGAGCGTGCGCTGCGCAACTTCGGCATGACCAAGCCGGAGGGCTACCGCAAGGCGTTGCGTCTGATGAAACTGGCCGAGAAATTCCGCCTGCCGGTGTTCACTTTCGTGGATACGCCGGGCGCCTATCCTGGCATCGACGCCGAGGAGCGCAACCAGTCCGAGGCGATCGGGCGCAACATCTTCGAGATGGCGCAGCTGGAGGTGCCCATCGTCAGCACCATCATTGGGGAAGGCGGCTCGGGTGGTGCGCTGGCCATCGCAGTAGCCGACCAGGTGCTCATGCTGCAATACGCCGTGTACTCGGTGATCAGCCCGGAGGGCTGTGCCTCGATTCTGTGGAAGACCGCCGACAAAGCGCCCGACGCCGCCGAAGCGCTGGGCATCACCGCGCACCGGCTCAAGGCATTGGGCCTGGTGGACAAAATCGTCAACGAGCCGGTGGGCGGCGCGCACCGCGACCCGCAGCAGATGGCCGTGCTGCTCAAACGGGCGCTGGCCGAGTCGCTGCGGCAGGTGGTGGATCTGGAGCCGGCCGAGCTGATCGAGCGCCGCCATGCCCGACTCAATGCCTACGGGCGCTTCAACGACACCAAGGCCAGCAAAGGCTGAGCCTGCGCCGCGCCGCGTGGCCCCCACGGCCGACCCGGCCGTACTGGCCGCACTCGACGCGTGGTGGCAGCGCCACGCTGCTGCATTGCCTTCTGGGGCCGGGCTTGCCGTGGCTTTCAGCGGAGGGGCGGATTCCACCGCGCTGCTGTTGGCGGCGGCCGCGCGTTGGCCTGGGCAGGTGCATGCCTTGCATGTGCACCACGGCTTGCAGGCAGCGGCGGATGCCTTCGAAGCGCATGCGGCGGCCACGGCAGCCCGCTGGGGCGTGCCGTTTGCCCCCCTGCGTGTCGATGCCCGGCCTGCGCCTGGGGACAGCCCCGAAGATGCCGCGCGCCGCGCCCGCTACCGTGCCCTGGCCGATGCGGCCCGTGCACGGGGTTTGGGTGTCGTTTTGCTGGGGCACCATGCGCAGGACCAGGCCGAAACCTTGCTCCTGGCCCTGACCCGCGGGGCGGGTTTGCCCGGATTGGCCGGCATGCCCGAGCGGCGCTGCATCCACGGGGTGTGGTTTGGCCGGCCGTTGTTGACGCTGGACGGCGAGGCGCTGCGGCGCTGGTTGGTCGGACAGGGCATTGCCTGGGTCGACGACCCGACCAACACCGATCCCGCCTACACCCGCAACCGCATCCGGCTGCAGGTCATCCCCGCGCTGGCGCAGGCGTTCCCGACCTATGCTGCGACCCTGGCACGCAGTGCGCGCCACGCCGCGACCGCCCAGCGCCTGTTGGAGGAGTTGGCGGCGGACGACCTGGCGCGGCTGGGCGACCCGCCCGCGCTGGCTGGGCTGCGCGCCTTGTCGCCAGAGCGCGCCATCAATGCGCTGCGCCACTGGCTGCGCCAGCGCCACGGTGCCAGCGGAACCGAGGCCCAATGGCAAGAGGTGGCTCGGCAGATCGCAGCGGCGCGCACGCGCGGTCATGCCATACGGCTGCGGGTGGGGGCTGGCTACTTGTTGCGTGCCGGAGCGGTGCTCGACTATCGGTCCGACCCGTGCGCGCCGGCGGGGCAGGGGGCGGGGTACGTCGTGCCCCGGCCCTTATAATCCATGGGTTTGCCCGGCGTGGCCCGGGCGTCTTCGCCGGCCCCCGCCAGTCGAGGCCGGCCGTCACACCCGAAAAACCTCCATGGCATTGATCGTTCACAAGTACGGCGGCACCAGCATGGGCTCGACCGAGCGCATCCGCAACGTCGCCAAACGGGTTGCCAAATGGGTGCGCGCTGGCCACCAAATGGTCGTCGTGCCCAGCGCAATGAGCGGCGAGACCAACCGCTTGCTGGGTCTGGCCAAGGAAGTCGCCCCTGCCAAGCCTGGCGACGCCTACTACCGTGAGTTGGATCAACTCGCGGCCACGGGCGAGCAAGTCTCGGTCGGGTTGCTGGCCATCGCGCTGCAGGCCGAGGGGATCGAAGCCGTCTCCTACTGCGGCTGGCAGGTGCCCATCCGCACCAACAGCGCCTACACCAAGGCGCGCATCGAATCCATCGACGACCGGCGCATCCGTGTCGACCTCGACGCCGGGCGCGTGGTCATCATCACCGGCTTTCAGGGTGTGGACGCCGGCGGCAACATCACCACGCTGGGGCGCGGCGGCTCGGACACCTCGGCGGTGGCGGTCGCGGCTGCGATCCATGCCGACGAGTGCTTGATCTACACCGACGTAGACGGTGTTTACACCACCGATCCACGCGTTGTCCCCGAAGCCCGGCGCTTGGCGCGCATCAGCTTCGAAGAAATGCTGGAAATGGCCAGCATGGGCAGCAAGGTGCTGCAAATCCGCTCGGTGGAGTTTGCAGGCAAGTATCGGGTGCCCATACGCGTGCTGTCCAGCTTCACCCCCTGGGATATCGACATTCACGAGGAGGCCCGCTCCGGCACCCTCATCACCTTCGAGGAAGACGCATCCATGGAACAAGCCGTCGTTTCCGGCATCGCGTTCAACCGCGACGAGGCCAAGGTCTCCGTG
>CALEDU010000092.1 GCA_937949455.1 uncultured Tepidimonas sp.
CGGGCATGTGGGCTTTGCCGAGCCGCGCGCCCCATGGGATCTGCGGGGCGACGTGGCGGCACTGCCGCAGCGGGTCATGCCGTGGCTGGCGGAGGCGGCGGGCTGGCTCAGTCAGTGACACAATCGCCCACGCAGAGCAGAGAGGGGGCCCGAGATGGACGACATCGTCAAAGCGGCGATGGCCAAGTGGCCGAATGTTCCCGATTGTTACGGCTGGCTGGGGCTGGATGCGCGCGGGCGCTGGTGGATGCGCGACGAGCGGGCCCAAGCGGCCGGCCCATTTGCTGGGGCGGGGGCCACCCCGGTCAGCCGGGGCACAGCGCTGCGCCACGACAAGTTGATCGCCTTCATTGGCCGCAACTACGGTGTGGATGGGCAGGGGCAGTGGTTTTTTCAGAACGGGCCGCAGCGGGTGTATGTGGAGCTGGAGCTCACGCCCTGGGTCTGGCGCCTGGCATCCGACGGCGGGGTGTTCAGCCACACGGGGCTGCCGGTGCAGGTGGGTGACGCCTGGCTGGACGAGGCTGGGCGTTTGTATCTGGCGGGGGAAATGGGCCTGGGCGTGGTCCACACACAGGACATGCACCTGGCGGCGGAGGCGGTGGAGTCGGGCCGCTGGGCTCCGCGCCCCTGTCGGGCGGCGGAGCTGCCGGTGCGTTATGGTTTCGTGCTCAGCCCTGCGGCTGCGCGGCGGGCCAGCGCATCGAGCGCGAGCCGATAACCCTCTGGTCCGAAGCCGATGATGCTGCCCGCGGCCACTGGCGCAATCCACGAGTGGTGCCGAAAAGCTTCCCGGGCGTGTACATTGGAGAGGTGGACTTCGATCACGGGCATGGGCGCGACACCCTTGATGGCGTCGTGCAGCGCAATCGAGGTGTGGGTGTAGGCACCGGGGTTAAACACCACGCCGATGGCCTGACCTGCGCGATGCAGCGCACCCCAGGCGTGGAGGTGGTCGATCAATACCCCCTCGTGGTTGCTTTGCGCCGTCTCGACGGTCAGCCCCAAGCGCGCGCCGTGTTCACGGCAGCGGGCCTCCAGATCGGCCAGCGTGTCGGCCCCGTACACACCGGGCTCGCGCGTGCCTAGCAGGTTGAGGTTGGGGCCGTTGAGGACGAGGACGCGGGCCATGGCACGTGGTGAAAAGCGCGGCACCCCGGATGCGCCGCCCGGCGCTTATTTGGACTCTGCCTCGGCCGCTGCCGGCTCGGCAAAATTGGCCCCGCCCTGGTTGGCCAGATAGGCCACGGCGCGGGCGATTTCGATGTCGCGGAAAGCCCCGCCGCCTTGGGCACCCATCGCGCCTTTGCCCTTGAGGGCGGAGTTGACGAGCGCGTCGTACCCCTGGGCGATGCGTGGAGCCCAAGCTGCCCGGTCGCCGTGCTTGGGGGCGCCGACCAGGCCGGCGTCGTGGCAAGCGGCGCACTGGGCCTTGTACACCTCGGCACCGGCAGCCAGCGGGCGGTTGGCGTCGCGCAGTTCGACCGTGCCGACCTTTTGGATACGCTGGGCCGTGGCCAATTCCGGGTTGACCGCGCCGGCCTGGGGTTTGTCGGCTTTGGTCACGTAAAACACCAGCCCGATGATCAGAAACACCGGAACGACGAACGCGAAGAAGGCCGTCCACCACAGTTGCTTCGGAGTCTTGATCGGCCCAGTGTGATCGTCGTGCGCGTGCTCGCTCATGGTGTCCCTTTGGTAGGCGTGTAGCGGAGATTGGGTTGCCCGTGGCGCAGGTCGCCATTCGGTGGCGGGCTAGGGCTAACAAATGAACGACATTATATCGGGGGCTCCCGGTCTAGGCAGCAAGGCCGCAGCGCCGGGCTGATAGAATCCGGCACAGTGGCGGCTGTAGCTCAGTGGATAGAGTATCGGCCTCCGAAGCCGAGGGTCGTGGGTTCGATCCCCGCCAGCCGCGCCACACTCAGCAAAGCCCCGCTGCGCAGCGACGGGTTTCGAGTGGGCTTACACACTCAGCAGCAAAAAGCGCCGTTCCCACGGACTGATGACGTCGAAGTACTCGCGGTACTCGGCCTCTTTGATGGCGGCGTAGGTGCGCAGGAAATGCTCGCCGAACAGTTCGGCCAGCGGTTGACAGGCCAGCAGACGGTCGATCGCGTCATCCAGGTGACGCGGCAATTGGTGGGGGTGCTCATAGGCGCTGCCAGACAGTGGCTCGGTGGGCTGCAGGCGCTCGCGCATGCCCAGGTAGCCACACGCCAGGCTGGCGGCGATGGCCAGATAGGGGTTGACGTCCACGCCGGCCAGGCGGTTTTCCACCCGACGGGCCTGCGGCGGCGAGTGCGGCACGCGCAGGCCGCAGGTGCGGTTGTCGTATCCCCAGCTCAGGTTGATGGGGGCGGCGGTGTAGCGCGACAGGCGCCGGTAGCTGTTGATGTAGGGCGCGAAGAAGGCCATGGCTGCGGGCAGGTAGGTCTGCAGCCCGCCGATGAAGTGCAAAAAGGCGGGGGAGGGTGAGCCGTCGGCCTGGCTGAAGACGTTGTGCCCGCTGGCGCGGTCGATGACGCTTTGGTGGATGTGCATGGCGCTGCCCGGCTGTCCCTGCATGGGCTTGGCCATGAAGGTGGCATACATGCGGTGGCGGATCGCCACCTCGCGCACGGTGCGCTTGAACAAAAACACCTGGTCGGCCAGGGCCAGCGGCTCGCCGTGGTCCAGGTTGATTTCCATCTGGGCGGTGCCCATTTCGTGGATCAGGGTGTCGAGCTGCAGGCCCTGCGCTTCGCACCAGTCGTAGATGACATCAAAAATGTCATCGTATTCGTTGACGGCGTCGATGGAAAAGCTCTGCATCCCCGCTTCGGTACGGCGGGTGCGGCCAATCGGGGGCCTGAGGGGGATGTCCTCGTCGGGCTCGACCTCGACCAGGTAGAACTCTATCTCGGGCGCTACGATGGGCTGCAGACCCTCGCGCTCGTAGAACGAGAGGATGCGGCGCAGCACGTTGCGTGGTGCCAATTCGGCTGCGGTGCCATCGAAGTGCACGCAGTCGTGGATGATCTGGGCCGTGGGTTCCTTGGCCCAGGGGACGACGCGCAGCGTGGTCGGATCGGGCACCAGCCGCATATCGGGGTCTGCAACGGGGGTGAAGTCCTGCTCTGGGTAGTCGCCAGTGACGGTCATGGTCAGCACGGCTTCCGGCAGGCGCAGGCCGGCGGCAGGGTCGTATTTGTGGCGTGGCACGATTTTGCCGCGGGCCTGGCCGGTCATGTCCGGGATCAGGCACTCGACTTCGGTGATGCGGCGCTCGTCGAGCCACTGCTGGATGCGTCGGACGTCGTCGTTCATGGGCGAAGAGGGGCGGCGGAAACAGACCGCTAGTATGCGGTGATGGCGGCGCGGGCGTGGTGCCAGCTGTTGCAAATCACGGGGAACAGGTTGCAGAGGCAGGGGTGCCAGCGTGCCGGTCAGGGGCGTGGGCTCAGAGACCCCGCAACTGCAGGCATGGGGCGCGGCTGGCTACACTGCGCGCATGGCGCTGGAGCAGGCTCCTTTGGTGGTGGTGCGGCCGCAGGGGCTGTACTGCCCGGCCGGTGATTTTTACATCGATCCATGGCGGCCAGTGGCGCGCGCCATCCTCACCCATGCCCACGCCGATCACGCGCGGCGCGGGCACGGCGCCTATTTGGCCCATGAGCAGGCCGCCGGCATATTGCGCGCACGGCTGGGGGGCGACATCGCGTTGCAAGCCGTTGCCTACGGCGAGGTTGTGGACTGCAGTGGGGTGCGTGTGTCCCTGCACCCTGCGGGGCACATATTGGGTTCGGCCCAGGTGCGGCTGGAGCACCGCGGCGAGGTGTGGGTCGTCTCGGGTGACTACAAAGTGGAGGCCGACCCCACCTGCGTGCCATTCGAGCCGGTGCGCTGCCACACCTTCATCACCGAATCGACCTTTGGCCTGCCGCTGTACCGCTGGCGGCCGCAGGCCGCGGTACTGGCCGACATTCAGGCCTGGTGGCAGGCCAATGCCGCGACCGGCCGCGCCAGCGTTCTGTACGCTTATGCGCTGGGCAAGGCGCAGCGCTTGCTCGCAGGTCTGGACACGACCACCGGGCCCGTGGTGGTGCACGGCGCGGTGGAAACCATCAACCACGCCTACCGCGCAGCCGGTGTGCCCTTGCCCCCCACCCATCGACTGGGGGACGGGCTCAAGGCGACGGACCTGCAGCGCGCGTTGGTGATCGCGCCGCCGTCGGTACAGGGCACGCCGTGGCTGCGGCGCCTGGGCGCTTACGCCGACGCGATGGTCAGCGGCTGGATGCAACTGCGTGGCACACGCCGGCGACGTGGTGTCGATCGGGGTTTTGTGCTGTCGGACCATGCCGACTGGACTGGGTTGCTGCAAACGATTGCAGCCTGCGGCGCGCAGCGGGTGCTGGTCACGCATGGTCAGGTGGCACCCTTGGTGCGGTATCTGGCCGAGCAAGGTCTGGAGGCGCACGCGCTGCACACCCGGTACAGCGGCGAGGACGGTGCCGATGTCGCGGAGGAGGCGGGGGTATGAAGGCATTTGCCGCGCTATACCAGGCGCTGGATGCGACCACGTCCACCGCGGCCAAGCAGGCGGCGTTGCAAGCCTATTTTCGGGAGGCGCAGCCCGCGGATGCCGCCTGGGCGGTGTATTTGCTGGCGGGCGGCAAGCCGCGCCAAACCGTGCCTGCGCGCCGGCTGCGCGAGCTGGCGTGCGCTGCGGCGGGCCTGCCGCAGTGGCTGTTTGACGAGTGTTATCAGGCCGCCGGTGACTTGGCCGAGACCATCGCCTTGCTGTTGCCGCCGCCCGCTACGCCGCAGGAACATGGACTGGCGTACTGGATGGCTGAGGTGCTGGCATTGCGTGCGCTGCCCGCGCACGAGCGCGATGCCGCTGTGCGCGCGCAATGGGATCGCCTGCCTGCCAAGCAGCGCCTGTTGCACGGCAAACTGATCACCGGCGGCCTGCGCGTGGGGGTGTCGCGCCAACAGGTGACACAGGCGTTGGCAGCGGTGGCTGGTGTGTCGCCCGCGCTCGTGGCCCAGCGATTGATGGGCTACACCCGCGCCGATGCCCGCCCCGGGCCGCAGGACTACCAGGCCCTGCTGGCCCCGCCTGGGGCCGTGGCCGACCCAGGCGCGGCGTCCCCTGCACAGGCGCTGACCGGCACCGCGGCCCCTGTGCCGGATGCGCAGCCCTACCCCTTCTTTTTGGCGCATGCGCTGCCGGCCGAGCCCGAGAGTCCCGAGGCGCTGCTGGGCAAGCCTGCAGACTGGATCGTCGAGTGGAAGTGGGACGGCATCCGCGCCCAACTGGTGCGCCGGTGCGGTGTGGCCCTCTGGACCCGGGGTGAGGAATTGGTCACCGATCGCTACCCGGAGCTGGCCGCCCTGGGGCAGCGTCTGCCCCCGGGCACGGTGCTGGACG
Organism: uncultured Tepidimonas sp.; assembly: GCA_937949455.1. Taxonomy (GTDB): domain Bacteria; phylum Pseudomonadota; class Gammaproteobacteria; order Burkholderiales; family Burkholderiaceae_C; genus Tepidimonas. Next base: position 5,420 of record CALEDU010000092.1, read on the forward strand.
GCGAAATCGTCGTCGTGGCGGGCGATGCGGTGCGCCCGTTTGGCGCGCTGCAGAGGCGCATCGGGCGCCAACGCCTGAGCGCTGCCTTGCTGCGGGAGTACCCCGTGGCGCTGATTGCCTACGATCTGCTGGAGGTGGACGGCTGCGATTGCCGCGCCCGACCCCAGTGGTGGCGGCGCGCGCGTTTGCAGGCGCTGGTGGACGCACAGGGCGATCCGGCGTTGCGCCTCAGCCCTGCTTTGCCTGTGGACAGCGATACCGATTGGGCTGCGCTGTCCGCCCAGCGCCGTGCGGCGCGTGAGCGGGGGGCCGAGGGGCTGATGCTCAAGCAGCGCGACGGCCAGTATGGCGTCGGCCGCACGCGGGCCGTTGGTGCTTGGTGGAAGTGGAAAGCGGACCCCTGGACGGTGGATGCGGTGCTGGTCTATGCCCAAAAAGGCCACGGACGCCGCGCAGGGCTGTATTCCGACTACACCTTTGCGGTCTGGAGCCATGCCCCTGGCCATGCGCAGCGGCAACTCGTGCCCTTTGCCAAAGCCTATTCCGGCCTGAGCGATGCCGAAATGGCGCGGGTGGACGCCATCGTCCGCCGCACCACGCGTGAGAGCTTTGGCCCTGTGCGGGCGGTGGAGCCGACGCTGGTGTTCGAGCTGGGCTTCGAGGGGATGTCACGCAGCCCCCGCCACAAGAGCGGCGTGGCGGTGCGGTTTCCGCGCATGCTGCGCTGGCGCACCGACAAACGGGTGGAGGAGGCCGACTGTCTGCCCACCCTGCTGGCCTGGCTGGAGGCTGCCGGCCCAGAGGGCACGCCATGACCCGTCGCCGATCGGCCCAGGCCGTCGGGAGTGCGCCTGTGGCGTCTGCCGAGGGCTGGATGCGAGCACAGGGCTGGACGCCCCTGGCCTTCCAGCGCGAGACCTGGGCCGCCATCGAGGCAGGGCGCAGCGGTCTGGTGCATGCCAGCACGGGTGCTGGCAAAACTTATGCCGTCTGGTTGGGACTGCTGCAGCGGTATGCCCCGGCGTTTTCCGCGGGGGCCGGGCCGCGGCTGCTCTGGATCACGCCGCTGCGTGCGCTGGCCAGTGACACGGCTGTGGCCTTGCACGCACCGCTGGCCAGCCTTGCCCCAGGCTGGCGGCTAGGCGTGCGCACTGGGGACACACCCGATGCCGAGCGGGCGGCCCAACAGCGGCGTTGGCCGCAGGGCCTCGTCACCACGCCGGAGAGCCTGAGCCTGCTGATCGCCCGTGCCGATGCACCGGCCCTGTTGGCCGACGTGGCGGCCGTGGTGGTGGATGAGTGGCATGAGCTGCTGTCCAGCAAGCGCGGGGTGCAGGTGCAATTGGCGCTGGCGCGCCTGCGTGGATGGCAGCCCGCACTGCAAATTTGGGGCATGTCGGCCACGCTGGCCCATCTGGACGAGGCGGCGGCCGCACTGCTCGGGCCAGTCCATGCGCCCGGGGCAGTCCTGGTGCGGGCTGGCCAAGCCAAGCCGCTGGTCATCGACACGCTGTTGCCGGCGCGCCTGGAGCGCTTTCCCTGGGCGGGGCACCTGGGCCAGGGCATGGTGCCGGCCGTCGCGGCCGAGATCGACGCCTGCCGCAGCGCGCTGTTATTCACCAACACCCGCTCCCAGGCCGAATGGTGGTACCAAGCCCTGCTGACCGTGCGGCCTGATTGGGCCGGCCAGATCGCGCTGCACCACGGCTCCCTCGATCCGCAGGTGCGGCGCTGGGTGGAGCAGGGCCTCAAGGACGGGACGCTGCGCGCCGTGGTTTGCACCTCCAGCCTGGATCTGGGGGTGGACTTCGCACCCGTGGAGCGGGTGCTGCAGATCGGCTCGCCCAAGGGCGTGGCGCGCCTGCTGCAGCGCGCTGGCCGCAGCGGCCACGGTCCGGGGCAACCTTCGCGCGTGACGCTGGTGCCCACGCATGCGCTGGAGCTGCTAGAAGCCGCGGCCGCACGCGATGCGGTGCAGGCCGGCTGCATCGAGCCGCGCCCCCCTCTGCGCGCCCCCCTGGATGTGCTGGTGCAGCACCTGGTCACGGTGGCGTTGGGCGGCGGCTTCCGGCCAGAGGCGCTGTTGGCTGAGGTGCGCACCACCCACGCCTATGCCGACCTGTCGGACGAGGACTGGCGCTGGTGCCTGGACTTCGTGCGCCACGGCGGGCCGTCGCTGCAGGCCTATCCCGAATACCGCCGCGTCCAGCCCGACGAATCGGGGGTCTGGCGCGTGCCGGATGGCCGTCAGGCGCGCCGTCACCGACTCAACATCGGCACCATCGTGGCCGATGCGCAACTGGAGGTGCGCTTTTTGCAAGGCACCCGCCTGGGGTTGGTGGAGGAGGGCTTTGTCGCCCGCTTGCGCCCGGGAGACCGGTTTTTGTTCGCCGGCCGCACGCTGGAGCTGGTGCGCCTGCGCGATCTGACCGTCTGGGTGCGCGATGCGCGTGGCCAGCAGCCCCGGGTGCCGCGCTGGCAGGGCGGGCGCATGTCCTTGTCCACCGCGCTGGCCGACGCCGTGCTGGCGCGCTTTGCTGCCGCTGCCCGGGGCGAGCTGGACGGGCCAGAGCTGGCAGCGTTACAACCGCTGCTGGCTTTGCAGGCGCGCTGGTCCCACCTGCCCACCCCCGAGCAGTTGTTGGTGGAGGTGCTGCACGACCGGGAGGGCTGCCATCTGTTCCTCTACCCTTTTGCGGGGCGCGACGTGCACCTGGGGCTGGCTGGCTGGCTGGCGTGGCGAGCCGCGCAGGCGCACTCGCGCACCTTTTCGATGGCGGTCAACGATTATGGGTTGACGCTGCTGAGCGTCCAGCCCGTGGATTGGGCGGCCGAGCTGCCGCGCTGGCTGCAGCCGCCCGAACTGGATACGCTGACTGCCGAGCTGCTGGCCAGTCTGAACGCGACGGAGTTGGCCCAGCGGCGTTTTCGCGAGATCGCGCGCGTGGCAGGCTTGGTCGTGCAGGCGCGTCCGGGGGAGCGCCGCAGCCCGCGGCAGTTGCAGGCGTCGGCGGCGCTGTTTTGGGACGTGTTGGCCCGCCACGATCCGGCCAACCGCCTGCTGCACCAGGCGCGCGCCGAGGTGCTGGCGCAAGAGCTGGAGATCCAGCGTCTGCACGCCACCCTGCAGCGCATGGCCGGCCAGACGTGGCTGGTTCAGTCGCTGCAGCGCCCCACACCGTTGGCCTTCCCCCTGCTCGTCGAGCGTCTGCGTGAGCGCGTCTCCAGCGAGACCTTGAGCGCGCGCCTGCAGCGCCTGGTCGCCCAGCTCGAACGCGCGGCGGATGCACCCACATCCCGTCGGCGTCGCGCCGCCCCGTCGGGGGCTGCCGCATGAGGGCGGTCTCGGCCCCCGCGCCGGTCGTGCTGCAGGTGCCGTGCCATGGGCCCGAGGCGGCCCTGTGGCTGCTGCCGCAGCGGGCCGTCTGGTGGCCGTCCGGGGCCACGCTGTTCGTGGCCGATGTCCATCTGGGCAAAGCCGCCGCATTCCGCAGCGCTGGGCTGGCCGTCCCCAGCGGTACCACCGGGGACAATCTGCAGCGGTTGGGCGCACTGGTGCAGCGCTACGGCGCGCGCCGCTTGGTGGTGCTGGGGGATCTGCTGCACGCCCGTGCTGCCCGCACGCCCGCCGTGCTGCAGGCCCTGCGCCACTGGCGCAACCGTCACCCCGATCTGGCGTGGGTGCTGGTGCGCGGCAACCACGATGACCATGCGGGCGATCCGCCGTCCGACCTGGGTGTCACCGTCGTGGATGAACCATGGTCCCTGGGGCCGTGGCATTGCCGTCACGCGCCGCTGGCCGGGGACGAAGCCACCCCGCCAGGGCCCATCCTGTGCGGGCATGTGCACCCGGTGTGCGTGCTGCGGGGTGCCGCGCGCGAGCGCCTGCGGCTGCCGTGCTTCGTGCTCACCCCATCGGCCTTGTGGCTGCCGGCTTTTGGTGCCTTCACCGGCGG
>CALEDU010000093.1 GCA_937949455.1 uncultured Tepidimonas sp.
GGGCTGTACCGGCCGCTGGATTTGGGCATTGCGCGCTGCCGCATGAGTGTCGCCGTCCCGGCGGATTTCGACTACGCAGGCGCGGTGCGCCAGGGTTCGCGCCTGCGCGTGGCGACCAAGTATGTCGCCATCGCGCGTGAGTTTTTCGCCAACAAGGGCGTGCATGTGGATTTGATCAAACTCTACGGCAGCATGGAGCTGGCGCCGCTGACCGGCTTGGCCGACGCCATCGTGGATCTGGTCTCCACCGGCAACACCCTCAAGGCCAACCGGCTGGTGGAGGTCGAGCGCATCATGGACATTTCCTCGCAGCTCGTGGTGCGTCCGACCTCACTCAAACTCAAGCGCGCGCTCATCCGCCCCATACTGGACGCTTTTGCACGGGCGGTGGCAGCGCCCGCCGCCTGAGCCGTTGACCGGGCGCGCGGCAAGCCCCGCCGTTCGGGGCGGGATCGGTGCGCGCGGACTTTGTTGCCGTCCTTGTGTTGAGGCTTCAGTGTGGCGTCTGCTGCTGCTCGATGTACTGGCGCACGATGGAAATCGGCGCACCGCCACAGCTTGAAGTAGAGTAGGTCGGCAACCACAGCACGCCTTTCCAGTAATGCTTCTGGATATCGGGGAGGGCGCCCGGAATTTCGTCTGCGAGGCATACGATGTCAATCAGGACCTGGGCGCTGCGCCATCCCATCACCCGGGGTAGGGCACCGAGCTCAGCCCAGCCTCCATCGGCTCGGTCAGCGACGCGGTGGTGCGCAACAAAGCCATCGACCTGGCCCTGGGGGGGCAGCGCTTGCCGACGGTGGCAGCCGCCTGGCGCCGGGCCTGGGACCGGGTGATCCCGTTCTTTGCCTTCCCGCCAGCGGTGCGCCGGCTGATCTACACCACCCATGCCATCGAGAGCCTGCACAGCCCGCTGCGCAAGATCATCAAGACCCGGGGCCACTTGCCCAGCGATGACGAGGCCACCAAGCCGTGAGAATGCAGCAACGACTTGCCCACCGCGTCGGCCGTTCGTCGCAAGCGACGCCCGTCGCCGTGGACAAATCTATGAGCGCCTCGCACACAGAATTTCTGACAACCCCGCCCCCCTTCCGGAGCAAACCCCCCGCTGGGGGCAGGGTCTCGCCAGCTCATATCTGGCGGGATCATCGGTCGGTCGCGGCCTTGTGCCTCGGCGGCCCTTTCTAAAGCGTGGATCTGTTTTTCTGATGTAATAGGTACCTTAATACGTATTCTGTTTTAAGTAGGTGGTGTATGCACAGGAAGATGACGATTACGATCGACGAAGAGGTCTATGAGGGCCTTTACAGGCTGGTCGGGCGGCGGAAGATGAGCCAGTTCATCGAGGACTTGGTACGTCCGCACGTGGTGGATACGGCACTCGATGAAGGGTATCGCGCAATGGCTGCGGACGAGGTCCGAGAGGCAGAGGCCAAGGAGTGGTGCGACGCTCTCGCTAAGGATGTCGCGGATGCGGCGCGGTGAAGTGTGGTGGGTTGAGTTCGACCCGGCAGTCGGCAGCGAAATCCGCAAGACGCGCCCGGCTGTAATCGTGAGCAACGACGCGGCCAACCGGAATCTGTCACGGGTGGTGGTGGTGCCCGTGACCAGCAACACAGAACGGCAGTATCCCGGCGAAGCTATGGTGACCGTCGGCGGGCAAAGCAGCAAGGCGATGGCCGACCAGATCATGGCTGCCGACAAGTCGCGACTCAAGAGTCAGCTTGGTACGCTGTCCAAAGCGGATATGTTGGCCGTTGAGGATGCGATCAAGGTGCATCTGGCGCTACCCAGGTAGTGCCTTTCCTTTTTGCCTTCCGCGCAGCGGGCGGTGCGTAGGAGTCGCAGGATGCCAACGAAGCCAAGGAAGCACTGGGGGTGTCCGGAATTTTGTGTGCGAGGCATACGATGTCAATCAGGACCTGGGCGCTGCGCCATCCCATCACCCGGGGTAGGGCACCGAGGTCAGCCCAGACTTCATCGGCTCGGTCAGCGACGCGGTGGTGAGCGAGGTCACTGCATGGCAGTCCCGGCCGCTGGAGCCGATGTATCCGGTGGTGTTCTTCGACTGCCTACGGGTCAAGATTCGCGAGGAGGCCGTGGTACGCAACAAGGCCATCTACCTGGCCCTGGGCATCCTGCCCGACGGTACGCGCGACATCCTCGGCCTGTGGATCGAGAACACCGAAGGCGCGAAGTTCTGGATGAAGGTCTTCAACGACCTGAAGACCCGTGGCGTGGCCGACATCCTGATTGCCGTCACCGATGGTCTGAAAGGCATGGCCGAGGCGCTGGCGGCGGTGTTTCCAGCCACGACGCTGCAAACCTGCAGCGTGCATCTGATCCGCAACAGCCTGGACTACGCGAGCTGGAAGGATCGCAAGATCATCAAGACGCGGGGGCATTTCCCAAGCGACGACGCGGCCACCAAGTTGATCTGGCTGGCCTTGAAGAACATCACGACCGACTGGGGTCGCGCTGCCAGGGACTGGAAGGAAGCGATGAACCAATTCGCCATC
>CALEDU010000094.1 GCA_937949455.1 uncultured Tepidimonas sp.
GACGCCCATCCTGGCACGGGGGTCGAATTGGTGTTTCCTGTCCACGGTCCGACGCCGGAGTCGGACAGCGGTTGGCAGCAGCGCAGCGCTTGATATTCCATACCCGACCAAAACGTTCGACTTTTGGTATACTCTAGTGAAATAGTCGGGAATCAACGTATTCCCCCTTTTCGTCGAGGTCCACCAGGAGTCTGCCATGCGTCTGACCACCAAAGGCCGCTTCGCCGTTACGGCGATGATCGATCTGGCACTGCGCCAAGCCAGCGGTCCCGTTACCCTGGCAGCCATCAGCCAGCGCCAACACATTTCGTTGTCGTATCTGGAGCAACTGTTCGGCCGTTTGCGCCGGCACCAATTGGTCGAGTCCACGCGCGGCCCCGGCGGCGGGTATACCCTGGGTCGGCGGGCGTCCGAGATCACCGTGGCAGACATCATTTTGTCCGTGGATGAACCCATCGACGCCACCCAGTGCGGTGGCAAAGAAAACTGCCACGGCGACGGGCAGCGCTGCATGACCCACGACTTGTGGTCGGAACTCAATGAGCGGATGGTGGAATTCCTGCGTTCTGTGACCCTGCAAAAGTTGGTGGACGATCAGCTGGCCAAGGGCGTGGCAGTTGAGCCGCCGCCGTCCATCAAACGCGCGATTTCGCCGACGCCGGTGGTGCAGCCCATCCGTGTCAATGCCCCCAACTCGGTGTTTGCGCTGGCCGCCGCCGTCGCCAAGTGATGTCACCCGTCCGCCCCAAGGAGCCCTCGATGAGCAGTTCACCCCACTTTCCCGTCTACATGGATTACAGCGCCACCACACCCGTGGATCCGCGCGTGGTCGACAAGATGCTGCCTTGGTTGCATGAGCATTTCGGCAACCCCGCCTCGCGCAGCCACGCCTGGGGATGGGAGGCGGAGAAGGCCGTCGAAACCGCCCGCGAGCAGGTGGCCGACCTGATTGGCGCGGATCCGCGCGAAATCGTCTGGACCAGTGGCGCAACCGAGTCCAACAACCTCGCCCTGAAGGGGGCTGCCCACTTCTACCAGGGCAAAGGTCGGCACATCATCACGGTCAAGACCGAGCACAAGGCGGTGCTCGACACCTGCCGCCACCTGGAGCGCGAAGGCTTCGAGGTCACCTATCTGGATGTGGAGCAGGACGGTTTGCTGGACTTGGACGCTTTCCGCGACGCCATCCGTCCCGACACCATTCTGGCCAGCGTCATGTTCGTCAACAACGAAATTGGCGTCATCCAGGACATCGATGCGATCGGGCGCATTTGCCGCGAAAAGGGCGTCATCTTCCATGTCGATGCGGCGCAGGCCACCGGCAAATTGCCGATCGACCTGGCCACACTGCCCGTGGATCTGATGAGTCTGGCCTCGCACAAGACTTACGGCCCCAAGGGCATAGGCGCACTGTATGTGCGGCGCAAGCCCCGCGTGCGGCTGGAGGCCCAGATGCACGGCGGCGGCCACGAGCGCGGTCTGCGCTCCGGAACGCTCGCCACCCACCAATGCGTCGGTATGGGCGAGGCTTTTGCCATCGCCAAGGCCGAAATGGCCACCGAGCTGCCGCGCATCCAGCGTCTGCACGACCGGCTGCTCGCCGGGCTAAGCCAGATCGAGCAGTCTTTCATCAACGGTCACCCCACGCGGCGTGTGCCGCACAACCTGAACATGAGCTTCAACTTCGTCGAAGGTGAGTCGCTCATCATGGGTATCAAGGGCGTGGCAGTCTCCAGCGGATCGGCCTGCACCTCCGCTAGCCTGGAGCCCAGCTATGTGCTGCGTGCCCTGGGCCGCAGCGACGAGCTGGCCCACAGCAGCTTGCGCATGACGATCGGCCGCTGGACCACCGAGGAGCAGGTGGACTATGCCATCGCCGCCATCAAGGCCAATGTCGAAAAATTGCGCGAACTCTCCCCACTGTGGGAGATGTACAAAGACGGTATCGACCTCAACAGCATCCAGTGGGCTGCGCACTGACGCTGCATCCCCCTCACTCCAGGAGAACGCACCATGGCATACAGCAACAAGGTCATCGATCACTACGAAAATCCGCGCAATGTCGGCAGCTTCGACAAGAGTGACGACACGGTGGGCACGGGCATGGTTGGCGCGCCCGCCTGCGGTGACGTGATGAAGCTGCAGATCAAGGTCAACCCTGCCACTGGCGTCATCGAGGACGCGCGCTTCAAGACCTACGGGTGTGGCTCGGCCATTGCCTCCAGCTCGCTCGTGACCGAATGGGTCAAAGGCAAAACCCTGGACGAAGCAGCGCAGATCAAGAACAGCCAGATCGCCGAGGAGCTGGCGCTGCCGCCGGTCAAGATACACTGCTCGATTCTTGCTGAAGACGCCATCAAAGCGGCCGTCGAAGACTACAAAAAGAAGCATACGGCGACAGCCTGAGCCGTTTGTCCCTGCGTCCCCCCGTGTCCTTGATTTCCTATGACCGTCACCATCACTGAAGCTGCCGCACGGCATGTCACCAAATACCTGGCCCGCCGGGGCAAAGGGGTGGGCGTGCGCCTGGGTGTCAAAACCACCGGATGCTCGGGGCTGGCGTACAAGCTCGAGTACGCTGACGACGTGGCACCGGAGGACGTGGTGTTCGAATCCCACGGCGTCAAAGTGCTGGTGGACCCCAAGAGCCTGCCCTACATCGATGGCACCGAACTGGACTTCGTGCGCGAAGGGCTCAACGAAGGCTTCAAATTCAACAATCCGAAGGAGCGAGACCGCTGTGGCTGTGGCGAGTCGTTCCGCGTCTGAGGACGGGCCGTCGCTGCAGGACGACGACTTCGCGCTGTTCGGTGTGCCGCGGCGCTTTCAGCTCGATCGAGCAAAGCTGGATGCGCGCTGGAAGCAGTTACAGCGAATGGCGCACCCGGACCGCTTTGCCCACCAGGGAACCTCCGCCCAGCGCATCGCCATGCAGTGGTCGGTTCGGATCAACGAGGCCTACCAGCGCTTGCGCGATCCACTGCGTCGCGCCGCCTACTGGTGCGAACTGCAGGGCGTGCCTGTGGAAGCCGAGTCCAACACCGCCATGCCAGCGGCCTTTTTGCTGCAACAAATGCAGTGGCGGGAGGCCTTGGACGACGCCCGCACCCCCCAAGACATCGAGGCCCTGCTGCAAGCGGTTGAAGCCGAGCGGCGTGAACGTCTCGACGCCCTGGCCGAAGCGATCGATGTCCAAGCCGACGCCCAGGCGGCGGTGGCGCAGCTGCGTGCGTTGATGTTCATCGAACGGTTTGCCGATACCCTGCTGGCGCGCATCGACGGCTGAACAACCTTTTCCGAATCCATGGCCTTACTCCAGATTTCCGAGCCGGGCGCCTCGCCCGATCCGCACCAGCAGCGCATTGCCGTCGGCATCGACCTGGGTACCACCCATTCGCTGGTGGCCGCCGTGCGGCACGGCGTCGCCGAATGCTTACCCGATGCGCAGGGGCGGGTGATTTTGCCCAGTGTGGTGCGCTACTTGCCGCAGGGCAGCCAGCCCTCGCGGCAGATCGGGCACGAAGCCCTGGCCGCGCAGGTGGACGACCCCGCCAACACCATCAGCTCGGTAAAGCGGTTGATGGGCCGCTCTCTGGCCGACATACAGGCGCAGGGGGTCGCCGCACGGCTGCCTTATTCGGTGGTCGAAGGGCCGGGCGGGGTGGTGGTGCGCACCGTAGCGGGGGACAAAACCCCGGTCGAAGTCAGCGCCGAAATCCTTGCCGCCCTGCGCCAACGGGCCGAAGACACCTTTGATACCGAGCTGTACGGCGCGGTCATCACGGTGCCGGCGTATTTCGACGATGCTCAGCGACAGGCCACCAAAGATGCGGCGCGCCTGGCCGGCCTCAACGTGTTGCGCCTGCTCAACGAGCCGACGGCGGCGGCCATCGCCTACGGGCTGGACAACGGGTCTGAGGGGCTATACCTCGTGTATGACCTGGGGGGGGGCACTTTCGATGTGTCCTTGCTGCGCCTGACGCGCGGCGTATTCGAGGTCGTGGCCACGGGTGGCGACTCCGCCTTGGGGGGGGACGACTACGACCGCGCCCTGGCCGATTGGGCGCTCAACCGCGCGGCGGC
>CALEDU010000095.1 GCA_937949455.1 uncultured Tepidimonas sp.
CGCACCTGGCCGTGGGTGACCGCGTGGCCTATGCGTCCCAGCCGCCTGGCAGCTATGGCGATGTGCGCGTCATGCCAGCCATGAATGTGTGCCGCCTGCCGGACGCCATTTCGTTCGAGGAAGGCGCGGCCATGATGCTCAAGGGGCTGACAACGCAATACCTGCTCAAGCACTGCCGGCCGGTGGAGGGGCTGCAGCCCGGGGACTATGTGCTGTTTCATGCGGCTGCGGGTGGCGTGGGTCTGATCGCCTGCCAATGGGCGCGCGCGCTGGGCTTGCGCCTGATCGGCACCGCCGGCACCGACGACAAGTGCGCCCTGGCCATCGCCAACGGCGCCGAACATTGCATCAACTACCGCACGCAGAACTTTGTCGAGCGCGTCAAGGCGATCACGGGCGGCAAAGGTGTCAAGGTGGTGTACGACTCGGTGGGCAAGGATACCTGGGACGGCTCGCTGGACTGTCTGGCGCCGTTCGGGTTGATGGTGTCGTTTGGCAATGCCAGCGGCCCGGTGCCGCCGTTTGCCCCCGGCATCCTGGGACCCAAGGGCTCGCTGTATGTGACGCGGCAGACCTTGTTCTCGCACATTACCAGCCGCGAGCGCACGCAGGCCATGGCCGATGACTTGTTTGGCGTCGTGACGTCGGGTCAGGTCCAGATTCGGGTCGCGCAGCGGTTTGCACTGGCGCAGGTGCAAGAGGCGCACCGGGCGTTGGAAGCACGGCAAACCACGGGCTCGACGGTGCTGCTGCCCTGAGGGACGGGCGCTGGCGCAGCGTCGGCGCTGTCAGCGGGGCCCCATCCTGGGGCGTATCACGGGCGGTTGAGGGTGGTCTCGCACCAATAAACGAGTTCGTTGCCGCGCGACGGCTCTCGTATCACCTGCAAGCCAGTAAAACCATGCAGACCGGCGGTGGCCGCATGGGGCCAGTAACTGGCCTGGTGCAGCAGATACAGATGGCCGTCCTGGACCCCCAGTGTGCGCACCGTCACGCCCGCACCGGGTGCCGGGGGCAGCCGGTTGATGACTTCCAGCACCACCGATGCCCCTTCCAGCAGCGGTTGTACCGGTGCTTGGTGCGGTGTGGGTTCGATGATGAACGCCCGTGTGGCCCCGGCATAAGCCACATGACAGGTCACCGGCTGGGTGAGTGCGGACGCACTCAGCAAGGCGGACGAGAGGAAGGCAATGGGGCGTTTCACGTTCCTGGCTTTATATACCGGGTTTAGTCAAAGCCGATCCGCTTGGCGGCCGACAGGACCTGTATACCACGTCCACCCCGGCGGCCACGTCTTGTACGGTGCGCTCGATCAGGTCTTTGATCTCGCGCGCGGCCTGGCTGGAGCGCTGCGCCAATTGGCGCACCTCGCCAGCCACGACCGCAAAGCCCCGGCCCGCCTCGCCGGCGCGTGCGGCTTCCACGGCCGCATTGAGTGCCAGGATATTGGTCTGAAAGGCGATGCCGTCGATGACGCCGGTGATATCCCGGATGCGCGCGGAGGATGCTTCCAGCCGGCGCATGGTTTGCACCACGCGCTCGACGATCTCGCCGCCGCGGGCGGCGGAGCCCACGTTGGTTTGGGCCAGTTCGGCGGCCTGCGCCACCAGATCGGCCGTATGCGCCGAGGTGGACGAGGTTTGCTCCAGCGCGGCGGACGACTCCTCCAGCGCGGCGGCGGACGATTCGGCCCGCGCGGCCACGTCGCGTGCCCCGTGGGTGACTTCGATGGCCGAGTGCACCACTTCGTTGCTGGCGTGGCGCACGGCGCGGATGATGTCGGTCAGCGCCGCTTGCAGCATGGCCAGCTCCCGCTGCAGGCTGCCCAGCGCATCATCGGCGTTGGACACGATGGGCTGGCGCAGGTCACCCATACTGAGTGTCAGCAAGTCGCGCCGGATGCCGCGCACGCGCCGCCGCAGGGTGCGCATGGTCCATGTCACGCCGGCCGTGGCACCGGCGAGGGCCAGCAGGTCCAACCCCCAGCGCCAGACGGGGACCGCGCCGCCAGAGGCCCAAGCGAGCGCATCGCCGATCAGTGGAGTGGCCGCTGCTGCGATGGCGGTCACACACCCGAGAGTCAGGTTGTGCCACCAGCTCGGTCCACCGATGGGGCGGGGAGGGGACACTGCGGAAATCGTCAGCGCAGCTTGGGACATGCCGTCTCCATTGCCTATCGGGTTGAACAGCTCTACTCGCTGACTGTAGCAGAAGGTCGCGCTCAGGCGGCGTCCTCGTCGCGCCACGCCAGGTGTACTGCCCAGATGTCATCCAGCCGACGCAGCAGCGCTTGCACTGCATCGGGCCAGAAGTGGCTGCCTGATTGATCTTGCAGCAGCGCCAGCGCGCGCTCGCGTGGCCAGGCTGGCTTGTACGGCCGTGCGCTGGTCAGCGCATCGAACACATCGGCCACCGCAACGATGCGCGCCTCGGCGCTGATGGTTTCGCCACGCAGACCTTGCGGGTAGCCGCTGCCGTCCCATTTTTCGTGGTGTTGCAGCGCGATGGTGCGCGCCATGCGCAGCAGTGGGCTCGGATCGTCGCCGATGATGTCGGCACCCATCTGCGGGTGTTGGCGCATCACCGCCCATTCAGCCTCGTCGAGCTTGCCGGGTTTGAGCAAAATGGCGTCGGGCACGCCGATCTTGCCGATGTCGTGCATGGGCGCGGCGGCCAGCAGCGTCTCGCAGTAGCTGTGTGGCGCGCCCAGCTCCTGCGCGATCAGTCGGCTGAAGTGGCTCATGCGGATGACATGGCGGCCCGTTTCGTTGTCCTTGAATTCGGCTGCGCGGCCGAGGCGGCGGATCACCTCTAGCCGGGTACGCTCGACCTCGTTGCGCTGCACCAGGGCCAGGTGGGTGCGGATGCGCGCACGCAGCACCGGTGGCGAGATTGGCTTGGTGACGTAGTCCACCGCGCCCAGCGCCAAGCCGGTGGCCTCATCTTCGTCGGCCCCGAGCGCAGTGCAGAATAGCACCGGGATGTGCGCCGTGGTGGGGTCGGCCTGGAGGCGGCGGATGACGTCGTGGCCGCTCAGGCCGGGCATCATGACGTCCAGGATGATGAGTCGCGGCTGCAGCTCGCGCGCGCGCGCCAGTGCCTCGATGCCGCTGCGCGCAAACGACAGGCGGTACTCGTCCTCCAGCACCTGGCGCAGCAATTGCAGGTTGGCGGGCTCGTCGTCTACCAGCAGCAGACGCGGTGGGGCGTCCAGCTCGGCCCACGGGGCGAGGTCGGCGGGGATCGGGGTCGCGTCAGGCATCGGGTGGGGGCTCCTTGGCGGGGGGGTCGGACGGGGGTGGGAGTGACCAGCGCGCCAGCAGTGTCAGCGCGGCTTCGAAGTCGAAGGTGTCTAGCGCTGCGCGCAGCGCAGCAGCGTGCGCTGGATAGTCTGCCGCCAGCGCCGTCAGCACCGTCTCGTCGATTTCACCGCGATAGCAAGCCGCGCTGAGGCGGGCCAACAGCGGTGCAGCTGCAGCATCGGGCGACGGTATGCCGGCGGCCGTGGGTGCTGCGGTTGCTGTCCTCGGTGTGTCGGCGGGCGTCGGCTGGATGGCCAGCCAGTCGGTGAGTGCTTGCCAGGCCTGTGTGGCTGGCCCCGGGTCGGAAGGCAGGCCGCGTGCGTGTGCCGCCTCCAGCGCGCGCGCGGCCTGCGCCAGGGCGGGCAGCGCGAGGTTGGCGGCGGCACCAGCCATGCGATGCCAGTCGGCGCGGCCCCAATCGCCGACCTGGGTCCATGTCGCAGCCTGCTCCGCGTGCCAGCGGCGCACTTGTGCGAGCCACGCTTCGCCCCACAGCGCGTGGCCACGCTCCGGGTCGACCAACGGCGGGGACGGGACGACCGCCGGTGCAAGGGTCGTATCCCGGTCGGCGCTGGCGACGGCAGACGGTCCGGCGTCGCAGCCTTGCATCCCCGATGCGCGGCGGCGCGCGGCCACCTTGTCCAGTGCTGCGCGCAGCGCGCCCAGGTCGATCGGCTTTTCCAGAAAGCCGTCCATGCCGGCGCTGCGCGCCGCTGTGCGATCCTCCTGCAGCACACTGGCGCTCAGCGCCAGTACCGGCACCGCTGCCAGGCCCTGCGCGCGCTCCCAGGCACGCAGCCGTTTGCAGGTCGTCACGCCATCCAGCCCCGGCATGTGCAGGTCCAGCAGCAGCACGTCCCAGGCGTGCGGTTCGGCCTGGTAGCGCGCCAGCAACGCTGCGCCATCTTCCTCCACGGTGATGTCATGGCCATCGCGTTGCAGCAGATGTGTCAGCAGCTCGCGATTCTGCGCCACGTCGTCAGCCGCCAGCACGCGCAGCGCAGCGCTGCGCGGCCGATCCTCGACAGCCTCGGCCGGTCCGGCACAGTGATCAGCCGGCAACGTCGGCAGTGGCAGGCATACCTCTACCCGGGTACCGATGTCAACCTCGCTGCTCAAGCTCACCCGTCCGCCCATCAGCTCGGCTAGGCGCTGCACGATGCTCATGCCCAGGCCTGTTCCGCCGTAGCGGCGCGCAGTGCCGGCATCGGCCTGCACGAAAGGATCGAAGACCGCGCGCTGGCGCTCCGGCGGGATACCGATGCCGGTGTCCTCTACCCACAGCCGCAGACCTTCTGTGGCCGTCGCAGCCGCCAGCGTGACGCTGCCACGCTCGGTGAACTTGAGTGCGTTGCCAAGCAGGTTGGTCAAGATCTGACGTATGCGGTCGGCGTCGCCGTGCCAGCAAAGCGGCAGGGTGTCGGCGATGTCCAGCCGCAGGTCCAGCCCCTTGTGCGCAGCCAGCACGCCAAATTGCGATACCAGGTCGTGCAGCAGCCGGTCCACGCGGAACGGTGCCGGCACGATGCGGAATTCGCCGCGTTCCAGCTTGGCCGCATCCAGCACGTCGTTGAGGATACGCAGCAGCGCGCGCGCCGCCTCCAGGATGGTGCGCGCCTGTTCGCGCTCGGTGCTGCCGTCGGGCAGTCGTTCGCGCAGCAGCTCGGCAAAGCCAATGATGGCGTTCATCGGCGTGCGAATCTCGTGGCTGACGTTGGCGAAGAAGGCACTGCGACTGGCCAGGGCCTGCTCCAACTCGCGCTGAGTGTGCTGCAGTGCCTGCACCATTTGCACGCGCTCGGTGATGTCAAAGGCAAGCTTGAGAACCGAGCGCACGCGCCCTTCGGCGTCGAGCATCGGCTGGTACCAACCCGACAGGTACACGGTGCGGCCATCGCGCGTGCGGCGCGCAAACTCGCCCGGCTGTGCCTCGCCGCGCTGCAGCGCGGCCCAGAAGGCAGCCATGTCGGCCTCCTGGGCCTCGTCGGTCCAAACCATGCGGTGCGGCTGGCCCTCCAGCTCCTGCGGCGCGTAGCCGAGCAAAGCGGCCAACTTGGCGTTGACCTCCACAAAATGGCCATCCGGCGCCAGCACGGCGCGGCCTACCACATGGTCGATCGCGGCCAACAGCCCACGTTCGCGTGCGCGCGCCTCGTGCTCCTCGGTGATATCGGTCAGGTACAGGTCCAGCACCGGGATCGGTGCGGCGCGCCCGCGCGGATCCGGCTGAAAATCGTGCGCCACCGCACGCACGCGCACGTGGCGCCAGCCCTGCGTGGCGTGGCGCATCCGCACCTGCAACTCGGTCTGGTAGAAGGGCGGCCGCTGCCGTGGAACCGCGCGTGCGACGGTGGCGCGGTCGTCCGGGTGCACCAAATCCAGCAGCGACCACTCACCGCGCTGGTAGCCCTCCAGCGACAGCCCGCATAAGCCGGTCAGCGACGGCGACACCAGCAGCCGCTCAAAGTGGTCGCCGGCGCGCAGGCGCACGATGGCGCCTGGAAGGTGGTTGAGGATATCGCTGAGCAGCGCCTCGCGCTCGCCCAGCCGGCGCGCCAGCGCCCGATAGGTGGCAATGCCGAGCAACCCCCAGGCGAAGCCGAACGTCACTGCCACCACCACCGCTACCCCCACGGCCAGCTCGAACTGGCGGCTGGACCCGCGCGGAAACGCCGGATCGAATGGTCCGATGAAGAGGGAGGCCTGCATCGCGGTGTAGTGCATACCGCTGGTGGCCAGCCCCAGGATGCCGCCGGCGACGATGATCACCGCCAGCCCCGGCAGCCGCGTATGGCGGCGCAGCCACTCGCGCGCGCCCAGTCCGGCCACTGCCAGCACCACCGCGACGACGATCGACAACGCGAAGCCTGCTGGGTCGTAGCGCAGCGTGCTGGCGATGCGCAGCGCGCCCATGCCGCTGTAGTGCATGGCGCCGATGCCAGCACCGACCCACACGCCGGCGATGACGATGGCGCGCAGGCGGGGGCGTCCGTTGGTGTCGGACCGTGAATACAGGCGCAGTCCAAGGGCCGAGGCGGCCACGCTCGGCAGCATCGACAGGGCAGTGATCCAGGGGTCGTAGCGCACCGGCTGGCACAGATCCGCTGCCAGCATGCCGATGAAGTGCATCGCCCAGACACTGACGCCCAGCGCCAGCGATGCCAGCGCGTAGGCCCCGCGCGCCACCGCGGGGCCGAAGCGGTCAGCCCGGCGCGCCAAGCTGACCAGCTGCATCGCCGCCACGCCGCCGGCACAAGCGATCGCCAGCGACAGCGCCACCAGCCACGGGTCGTAGGTGATCGGGGCGAGTGGCCCGACCTCGTCCCGCCATGCAAATCCACGCTGCCACCATGCATCCATGTCAACCCCGGCTGCCGAGCGCCATCATAACGGGCCATCGGGACGCATCGAGCCCGTAGCGCGCATTGGCTCAGCGCGCACGGCGTGTCGGCATCACGTGCACCCAGTCACAGTCCAGCCAGATGCGCAGCGGCTGGCTGGGCTGCAAAACCTGCCGCAGTGGGCCGGAGCGCACCAGCCGCAGCGCCACCCCCGGCAGACCATCGACGCTGGCTGTAGCCATCGTTGTCTCGCCGAGATGGCGCACCGTGTGCACGGTGGTGGCCAGTGCCTGCTCACCGATGCCCGCAATATGTCTGGCTGGGGTGTGCTCGTTATCCAAGCGCAGCCCGTCACCCTGCACCACCCAAGTGACGCGCTGCCCGGGGGGGATCTTGCCTTTGTCGCGCACACGCAGCTGCAGGGCGGCTGGCGTGCCGTCCGCCAAGTGCCACTGTAGCCAACCGACACCGGTGTTGCGGTCGGACTCGTCGCGCGGGCCGAGCCACGCGCCCTGGAAGCGGTTTTGCACGCCGACCAGGTCAGCTACACGCGCGTTGCGCGGGCTGCGGTAGATGTGCGCCGGTGTGCCGCTTTGCAGTATTTGCCCTTGGTCCATCACCACCAGCCGGTCGGCCAGTTGCCGCGCCTCGGTCAGGTCGTGGGTAACGAGGATGATCGGGATCGCCAGCTCTTGGCGCAAATCGGCCAGCAGGTCGTACAGGCCCTGCCGGTTCATCTGGTCGACCGCCGAAAACGGCTCGTCCAGCAACAAAAGCCGTGGCTGGCGCGCCAACGCGCGCGCCACCGCCACGCGCTGCTGTTGTCCGCCAGAGAGCGCGGCCGGTCGGCGCTGCATCTGCTCGGGCGTCAGGCGCACATGCGCCAGCCAACGCGCGGCCAGCGCGCGCCGCTGCGCGTGCGGCCGATCCAGCAGCGCCAGCGCCACATTGTCCAGCGCGCTCAGATGCGGCATGAGCGCATAGTTCTGGAATACCAAGCCAACGTGGCGCCGCTGCGGCGGTATGAACACACCTGCCTGGGTGTCGACCCAGACCTCGTGGCCGAGGCGGATCACGCCGCTTTTCGGCCGCATCAGCCCGGCCAGGCAACGCAGCAGCGAGGTCTTGCCGGCACCCGACGGCCCCACCAGCGCCATCAGCTCACCGGGCTGGCACTGTACGGTGCCGTGCAGCGACACGGGCTCGCGCTGCTCGATCTCGGCGTACAACGCTGCGCTCACGGATGTGCCCTCAGTGCTTGACCGTGCGCGCTGCGGCAAAGAACGACGCCGCCACCGCCACCAGCGACAGCACCAGCAGCAGCAGTGCCATGCGGTCGGCGGCCTGCAGGTCGAACGCCTGCACGCGGTCGTAGATGCTGATGGCGATCGTCTTGGTCTCGCCGGGGATACTGCCACCGACCATCAGCACGACGCCGAACTCGCCCAGCGTGTGTACAAAGGTCAGCACCGAGGCCGAGAGAATCCCCGGCCAGGCCAGCGGCAACTCCACCCGCCACAGCGTCTGCCAACGCGACAGGCCATGCACTGCGGCGGCCTCCGTCAGGTTGGCGGGGATGGCCTCGAACGCTCGTTGGATAGGCTGCACCATGAACGGCACATTGAACACCACCGACGCGATCAGCAGGCCAAGGAAATTGAACGTTAACCGCACATGGAAGTGCTCTGATATCCACGACCCCAGGGGCGAGTTCGCCCCGAGCGAGACCAACAAATAGTAGCCCAGCACCGTGGGCGGCAGCACCAGCGGCAGCACCACGGCAGCTTCTACCAGCGACTTGCCGACGAAGCGGGCGCGCGCCAGCCAGCGACCCATCCACAAGCCCAGCGGCAAGAGCACCAGCAGCGTGGCGGTCGCCAATTCCAACGACAGCCCCAGTGCCATCCAGTCCACGGTTACTCCTGTGCCATGGAAAATCCGTAGCGGACCATGATAGCCTGCACCTCGGGCGTGGCCAGGAAGTCGTAGAACTGTCGTGCGGCTGGCGGCGCGCCCTTCATCAGCACCATGCGCTGCGCCAGCGGCCGATGCCAGGACTGCGGGATCAGGGCAAAATCACCGAGCGCAGTCACCGGGGGGGACTTGGCCAGTGACAGCGCGATGATGCCACCATCGGCAGAGCCAGAGGTGGCGAACTGTGCCGTCTGGGCGATGTTTTCGCCGTAGACCAGCTTGGGCTCGATGGCCGCCCACAGGCCGGCGTGCTGCAGCGCCTCCTTGGCCCGTCGGCCGTAAGGCGCATGCTCCGGGTTGGCGATGGCAAACTTGCGCAGCCGGCCATCCTTGAGCGCGGCAGCCAGGTCCTTCAGCTCGCCGTCGGCCTTCAAGCGCGAGCCCTTCGGCACCATGATGCCGATGCGGCCATAGGCGTAGAGTCGGCCGCGGTCGAGCGTTTTGCCGGCATCGGCCAACTTGAAGACGAAATCTTCGTCTGCCGACATGAACAGGTGAAACGGAGCCCCTTGCAGGATCTGTGAGTAAAAGAGACCCGAGGAGCCGAACACCAGCTGCAGCCGCAGACCGCTGCGCCGCTCGAACAGCTGGGCGATTTCCTCTAGGGCAAACTTGAGGTCGGCGGCGGCGGCTACGGTCGGTTGAGGGGATTGGAAGGGCTGAGCCAGCGGCGACCGCTGCGGGCCGATGGCAGCCAGCGTCAGCACAGTCACGGTGAGCCAGCGGCGCAGGGAGGGCATCATGGCGGCGCTTAGGGGTCAGCGGCTGCGCCGCACGCGCAGCATCTCGTCCAAAATCAGGCCGGCGGCACCGACCGTGATCGCGGTGTCGGCCAGATTGAAGGCTGGAAAGTGCCCGCCGGGGAACAGCGGGGCCAGCCAACGGAAATGGAAGTCCAGCATGTCCACCACATAGCCGTGGACCAGGCGGTCGATGACGTTGCCGAGCGCGCCGCCGAGCAAGCAGGACAGAGAGAAGGCGAACAGCCGTTGGCTGGCGTGGGCGCGCAGCATCCACACGATGAAAATGGCCGCCCCGACCCCGATAGCCAGGAATAACCAACGCTGCCAGCCACCGGCGTGGGCCAGAAAGGAAAAAGCGGCTCCCGTGTTGTGCACCCGCACGAGGTTGAAGAACGACGTCACTGGTGTGGTGTCGCCCAGCCGGTAAAAGACCAGGATCAGCCCTTTGCTGATCTGGTCCAGCAGCAGAATCAGAAACGCCAACCCCAACCAGGTCAGCATGCCTTTGGACGAGGCCTTGGCCATGGTGTGCAGCGAGCCTCAGGCCGCGTGACGCGCTTCGCCAGCGCCGTACAGATTGCTGGTACACCGCCCGCACAGGTGGGGGTGGTCCGGATCATGGCCGACATCCGCACGCCAGTGCCAGCAGCGCGCGCACTTCGCGTGTGGTGACGGCGTGACTTGCACGGCCAGGCCGGCCCCGGCCTGCAGGGCCAGCGCCGACACCAGAAAGACGAACTTTGCATCCTCACCCAGCGTGGCCAGCAGTGCATGGTCCTCGGGCGGTAGGGTCAGCGTCACTTCGGCCTGCAGCGAGGGGCCGATGCGCCCGGCACTGCGTTCGTCCTCGATGGCCTTGTTGACGGCGTCGCGCACCACCAAGATGCGCGCCCATTTGGCCAGCAGCGCCTCATCGGGCGTGGGCAGCGGCAGGTAGGTCTCGGTGAAGATGGAGGGCGAGCCGTTGACGGGGGTGCCGATCAGCGCCCATGCCTCTTCTGCGGTAAATGACAGGAAGGGGGCGATCCAGCGCAGCATGGCGTGTGTGATCTGGTACAGCGCAGTCTGGGCGCTGCGCCGCGCAAGGCTCTTGGGGGCGGTGGTGTAGAGCCGGTCTTTGAGCACGTCCAGATAAAACGCGCCCAGATCCTCGGAGCAAAACACCTGCACCTTGGCCACCACGGGGTGGAATTCGTAAACATGGTGGTGCGCCAGGATCTCGGCTTGCAGTTGCGCGCTGCGCGCCAGCGCCCAGCGGTCGATCTCCAGCATCTGCTCGGCGGGCACCGCATCGGCCTGCGGGTCGAAATCACTGATATTGGCCAGCAGAAAGCGCAAGGTGTTGCGCATGCGCCGGTAGGCGTCCACCACGCGCGCCAGGATCTTGTCGTCGATGCCCAGGTCGCCCGAATAGTCGGTCGCGGCCACCCACAGGCGGATGATCTCGGCGCCGAGCTTGCCGCTGATTTCCTGCGGGGCGACGACGTTGCCCAGCGACTTGCTCATCTTGCGGCCTTGGCCGTCCACCGTGAAGCCGTGGGTCAGCAGGCCGCGGTACGGCGCACGGCCGTACATGGCGCAGGCCGTCAGCAGCGAGGAGTGGAACCAGCCGCGGTGCTGGTCGTGGCCTTCCAGGTACAGATCGGCCTCCGGGCCGTTGTCGTGGCCGGCACCGGCGTGGCTGCCCTTGAGCACTGTCGTGTGCGTGGTGCCGGAGTCGAACCAGACCTCCAGGATGTCGTTGCTCTTGCTCCAGCGGGACGGGTCGCCGCCGTCGCCGATGCGCTGCAGAATGTCGGCGGGGGTGAGCTTGCTCCACGCCTCGATGCCGCCGTGCTCCACCACCTCGGCGGCCAGGTCGATGATCTCGGGCGTGCGCGGGTGCGGCTCGCCGCTGTCCACCTCCAGCAGGAAGGGCAGGGGCACGCCCCAGTTGCGCTGGCGGCTGATGCACCAGTCGGGCCGATGGGCGATCATGTCGCGCAGCCGGGCGCGGCCGTTTTCCGGGTAGAACTGGGTGTGCTCGATGGCTTCGAGCGCCATCTCACGCAGGGTGCGCGGTGCGGGATCGGTGGCGAAGATGCCACGGGTTGCCGCCGTGGGGGCGTCCATGCGGACGAACCACTGAGCCGCAGCGCGGTAGATCACCGGCGTTTTGTGGCGCCAGCAGTGCGGATAGCTGTGAATGATGGTTTGGCTGGCGAACAGGCGGCCCGCCTCGCGCAGCGAGTCGATGATCGCCGGGGCCGCTTTCCAGATGGACTGTCCGCCGAAGAGGGGCAGCTCCGGCGCATACACGCCGTTGCCCTGCACGGGGTTCAGAATATCGGCCAGCGCCAGCCCATGCGCCACGCAGCTGTTGAAGTCCTCCACCCCGTAGGCGGGCGCGGAGTGGACGATGCCGGTGCCGTCATCGGCGGTGGCATAGTCGGCCAGGTAGATGGGTGCGAGCCGGTCGTAGCCCGGGTGCACATGAGCCAGCGGGTGGTGGAAGTTCAGCTTTTCCAGCGCGCGGCCGGGCACGGTGGCCAGCACCGAGCCTTCTAGTCCATAGCGCTGCAGGCAGGACTCGACCAGCGCCTCAGCCAACACCAGCAGGCCGCGCTGCGTGTCCACCAGGGCGTAGAGCAGCTCGGGGTTGAGGTTGAGCGCCTGGTTGGCCGGGATGGTCCACGCGGTGGTGGTCCAGATGACGGCGAAAATCGGCCGCCCCTGCAGGCCAGTGGGGCTGGCGTGTGGCAGTCCCCGGTCTCGGAAGAAGGCCTGCAGCAGTTTGTCCGGCTCCGCGCACAGAAAGCCCACGTCCAGCGTCTGGCTTTGCTTGTCGGCGTACTCGATTTCGAACTCCGCTAGCGACGAGCCGCAATCGAAGCACCAGTACACGGGCTTGAGCCCACGGTAGACGAAGCCGCGCTCCATCACGCGTTTGAAGGCGCGAATTTCCTCGGCCTCGTTGCGAAAATCCATGGTGCGGTAGGGCTGCTCCCAGTCGCCCAGCACGCCCAGA
>CALEDU010000096.1 GCA_937949455.1 uncultured Tepidimonas sp.
CAGGCTGTCGTGCAGCTGCGGCCGCTGCGGGTCCTTGTGCTGCAGGTGCGCGGCCGCCTCGCGGCCTTCGACCGCCAACTGGTGGAACGGGTTGTCCGCATGCGGCTCCAGCCGGTCCAGGCCGTCGGCATAGTCCTTGGCCTGCCAGAAGCCCAGTGCGGCCTGTGCCGCCCGGTTCAGCCGGTGTAGATCCAGCGCCTTGACGAGGATGACCATCCACGACGCGACGGACATCGTCAGCAGCACCACGAACACCGACCGGGCGACCCAGTCACCGTGATGCCAAATATGCAGCACACCGAATTGCGTATCCATAAGGGTTTCACTCCAGCACGAAATGGATGGGAACGTTGAACCACATGGCCTCGGGGACGCCGCCTCGTTTGCCGGGCACGTAGCGCCAGCGCAGCACAGTCTGCAGCGCCGCCTGGTCCAGTCGCTCGTAACCGCTGCTCTGGTAGATCTCAGCCTGCTTCGCCGTGCCGTCCACGCCGATCAGCACCCGCACCACCACTTTGCCCTGCTCGCCCAGACGGCGGCTGAGGGCCGGATATGACGGTTTGGGGTTTTGCAGGTAGTCGGCGTCGCTGGAGGGCAGTTCCACGCGGGGCGGTGACGGTGGTGCCGAGGCAGCGGCAGCAGGCAGGGGTGGAGCCGGTGCGGCGGCCACAGGTTCGCTCACCGGCGGCAGCGGCGTCGGGGCGATGACGCCGGCCGGGGCATTCGGTGCCGACTCGGGGTCGGCAATCGCTAGCGGCTGCGACGTCGGCGGTGGCGTCGGCTTCGCGGGGGGATGGGGCACGCGCGGCGCAGGCTGCGGTGATGGGGACGGGGGTGGGGGTGGCGGAGGTGGCGGTTGATCGACGCGCGGACGCGGCGGTTCGACCATCTCGCCCAGCAGGACCACTGGCACCACGACCTCGACCGCCCGCCGCAGCAGTCCTGATTGCAGCGCCCACAGACCGCCAGCATGCAGCAGCAGCACGATGCTGGCGATCAGCAGGGTGCGCAGTGGGGGACGCATTGCAACGGCTTCTGGGGCTTGGCGGGAGGAAGGTCAGGCGGCCTTCAACTGGACCTCGATCATGGCCCGCGCCTGCTTCTTGCCGTCGCTGCCCTCGAATACCGGCGTCGGCGGCACCTCGCCGCCCGGTTTGACCAGGTTCCTCGGGGCCATCGGCATCACGTGATAGCCGCAGGGCTTGCGCTCGACCGGCTTGCCTGCCACCAGGTCCAGGCTGGGAATGGCTCGCATCTTCATGACGCCGCCGTCCATGGCCATTTCATGGATTTCGACCGCACCGGCAACGGGCGAGCGCGCCTCGACGACCCCGGATGTCTTGTTGCTCTGCAGCTTTATGAATGCGCCGCTGGCTTTCTGGCCCGCCACGAAGGCTCGGAACCACGGATCGTCAGTCTTGACCTGGGCCTGCGCGACAGCGCACACGAGGCTGGTCACGGCGGCCAGGGACAGTCGGCTGGGTGTTTTCATGTCAATTCCCTTCTTCGGTGACAAAGAGAGGGGAGAACAAGCAAAGCGCGGCTGGCACCAGAACGCAGGATTACTCGGGGACGTAGACCATGGTGCCGTCCTTTAGTCGGTATGCAGTGCCTGCCTTGGCGCCTTCGCCTTCGCCGATCTGGCCGCTGGCTTTGTACTGCTTGAGTTCATTGCCTTTCTTGACCACGAGTTCCATGTTGGCTTCGCCAGGGTTCTTGATGACGACGGCGTTCTGGGTGACGAAGGGGTTGATCGGGTTTTCGGCGATCGCGATCAGCAAAACAGCGATGACGACGAGGAACACATCGACGATGTTGACCACCGACAGGATGGGGTCGTCGTCCTCGGCATCGGCCAGGATGTCGATGCCCATGCGGCGCGGTTCATCCATGCGACACCCCGGCACCGACATGCTGCGCGGCCGATGCCGCGGTGGGGTGGTGTGGCTGCGGATCGGCCGTGAGGATCGCATTGAGTTCCTCCAGCAACCAGCGCCGACGCAGGTTCTGCACCACGAAGGTCATGGCTGCGGACAGCAGCGCGATGATGACCGCCGAGAACGCCACGACCAGGTTCTGCGCCATGCCCTGGGTGTTGCCGGCGGCCACGGCCACCAGCGCCGGCCCCATGGGAATCATGGTGGCCACCAGCCCCAGCATGGGTGCTACCCGGCTGATGATGCGCTGCCACTCGAGCTGCCTGAGCACATGCAACTCCAGTGCGTCCACGCCGGCGCGGGGGTGACGCTGACGCCAGCCATGCAGCGGGGCCGAGCCGTGCGGTCGCCGCGCCCGTAGCGCGGCTTCGACCAGCAGCTGGCCCAGCGCAAACAGCGCGTAGATGAACATGGCCACCAGCAGCAGCAGCACGGGTGTGAGGAAGAACTTGGAGATTTCGAACAGCAGGGCTTCGATGGCGTTCATGGGTGTCGTTCAAAGGATTGGACAAGGGCCAGACCGTCGTCGCGTGCGGCATCAGGTCACCACTGCGCGCTGGCGGCGCATCTTGCGGGCCTGCCACGCCGCCCCGGCAGCCATGATGGCCAACATGAGCTGCGCATAGATCCAGACCAGCTGTTGCGCTGTCTCGCTGCTGCGGGGCTGCTCCACCAGTTGCTGACC
>CALEDU010000097.1 GCA_937949455.1 uncultured Tepidimonas sp.
TGTCCGGCGCAGCGCAGCATTAGTGAAGGATTTCGTCCAGCATCGCTTGCCGAAACATACTGCGCTAGTGTCATTGGTTTTAGAGGATGCCTATTTGGGCACCAACCTGAACCCCGAGACGCCCTCTCAGGAGAGAGTGGATGATCGGTTCCAATAGGCTGATTCGCCGTGAACAGGTATTCACCCTTCTGCAAGGTGTGAATCTGCGGGAGGGTGGATAGGATCGGTGATGATCGTGAATGGGCTGTACGAGGAGGCCGGTGGCGTGGCGACCAGCTACTACACGTTCGGCAGCCAACGTGTCGCCATGCGGGTGGCCGGCGCGGTGTACTGGCTGCACGGCGACCACTTGGGTTCGGCCAGCCTGACGACGAGCATCACCGGCACGAAGGTGGCCGAGTTGCGCTATCTGCCGTTCGGCGAGACGCGCTGGGCGTGGGGGCGGACTGTGTCCGCCACGACGCCGACGGACCGGCGCTACACGGGGCAGCGCGAACTGCCGGCGATCGGGCTGTATGACTACAACGCGCGCATGTACTGGCCGGCGGCGGGCCGCTTTGTCAGCGCGGATACGGTGGTGCAAACAGACTCAAAACAACCCACCCCTTTTCTTCCCCTGACGGTTTCGTATGCGAATTCCAAAGTCCTGGGACTGTGGAATGATTATCATCGCAGGACTCGGCGACTCCAGCCTCAGAGTTCCAACACCCAGACTTCTGATCCTCAGTTTCTGAGTCGCTATAGCTACATCAGAAACAATCCGCTTGCTGGGACTGACCCCGGAGGCAACCTGGCCTGGTTCATAGCGCCGCTGGTTGGTGGAGCACTGATCGGTGGAACGATTTCAACAGCGGCTTATCTGGTGGCAGCCCATTTGGCAGGCCAGGACATCACTGCTGGTGGCGTTGCAGGAGCCTTTGCCAGCGGGGCTGTTGCCGGTGCCGTAAGTGTATTTGCAACGCCACTGGCCGGATCAGCACTGAAAATTGCAGGTATGGCGGCGACAAACACCGCGCTGACTGCGGGTGCAGCAGCAGTGAATGCGGCAGGCGGCGCAAAAGCTTACCTCGCAGGCGGTGCCGTTGAGAACATTGTCAATACCACGACTGGAACCGGCATCACTTTTCAGCCATCACTGGGAGGCGCAGCATTCAACGCAGCCACCGCAGGTCTCCTGAGTGTGGGGTTGGGCAAAGCTTTTCCTGTAAGCAACAGCACGATGCGCACGCTGAACCAGGCTAAATGTTTCATGCCAGGCCGCCACAGTGTCGAGAAGATCTGGCAATCACGGCTGATTCCTGGCAATGCTCGGAATTTGTACTGGCGGCAGACTGCTGTCTCGGTGGGAGTTGGCAGTTTTTCCGGAACAAGCTATCAAAACCTGCTTGCGGAGTAGCCATGATCAAAATGTCGTGGCTGTTGACAGTGGCAGGGGTGATTTTGGCTTTTCTGGCGCCGATGTTTGTCGAAGTAGTTGGACGCCAGCCATGGCCTATCAGCATTAAGAGAGCAGTTGCTGTGATGTTGGTGGTCCCATTTGTGGCAGTGTTGACACATGCTATTGTCACGCCCTGGCAGGGTGGCGCGCTGGAGATTCTGGGGAAAGGGATTTTGATGCTCTGGCTAATGTTGACACTGTCCAGCACCTGGCGCAACTGGCCGCGAGTCGGTGGTCGAGCGGATGCAATTCGCCTTGTGCCGACAAATGACGTGCGAGTATTGCTGGATATAGCTATTGCAGACGCCGAATCAAAACTTGGCTTGACGGCGATGAGGCGACTTCAGATTGCCGACCCCTCAGAAGGGGTGCATGGCTACCATCTCATTGAATACACCGACGGCACATGGCTGGAATGGTTGAACCCCACGACCGAGAAAGGGACGCCGGACTTCTCAATCTACTCGGTGCAAAGCAACAACAAGGCATTAGCGCGCTTGTTGACAAAGAGTCTCGAACCTTACTGTAATGTGGAATGGGCTGCTCGCCCGCTGTGGCAGCAAACAGCACAACCCGACAGATAGCGCGGCCCATTCGATTTTCGGGACTCAGATCGGGTTGGCTGGTTGCGATCACGAGCACGCTGGCCAGGTGACGCGCTTCTACGCGGATTGCATCCGCCGCGATGCGGACGGCAACCTGGTGAAGAAGAGCGACGGGGCCGGCACGGTGATGATCGTGAATGGGCTGTACGAGGAGGTCGGCGGCGTGGCGACCAGCTACTACCTGTTCGGCAACCAGCGTGTCGCCATGCGGGTGGCCGGCGCGGTGTACTGGCTGCACGGCGACCACTTGGGTTCGGCAAGTTTGACGACAAACGCCGGCGGACAAAAGGTGGCGGAGTTGCGCTATCTGCTGTCAGATTTCATCGAAAATGCAGAGGGTGATATCACCCAGAATGCAGAAGGCGTTTTCACCCAGAGTGCAGAGGGCGTTTTGACCCAGAAAGCAGAGGGGTGAGTGCCCTCGCTACGGGTGCCGCGCCGGCCCGGCGTATGCTCCCGCCCATCACCGGGCAGGAGCAGAAGCAAGTGAGGAGCATCAACGTGCTAGACATCCGTGAAATGATTCGCATGATGCAGGCGGGCTTGAGCAACAACGGGATCGTACGGGAACATGGCGTGAACTGGCGCACGGCGGCGCGCTACCGCGCCTGGGCGCAGGGCCAGGGCTGGCTGGACGCCGGGGCCGCGTTGCCGGCGGCTGAGGAGATCGACCAGGCGTTGCGGGCGGCACGCGGCCCGTTGCCGCGGCAGAACCGCTCGCAGGTGGCGCCGCTGGAGGGGCTGATCCGCGAGATGCGCGGGCGGGGGATGGAGGTCATGGCCATCTACCAGCGGCTGCGCGACGACTACCAGTTCGCGGGCCAGTACGGCGCGGTGTGGCGCTTCGTGCGCCAGATCGAGGCGGCCGAGGTGGGCGAGGACGACGTGACCATCCGCGTGGAGACCGCGCCCGGCGAGGAAGCCCAGGTGGACTTCGGGTACGTGGGGCGGCTGTACGACCCGGCGACGCAGACGCTGCGCAAGGGCTGGGCGTTCGTGATGACGCTGGCCTGGTCACGCCACCAGTACGTGGAGTTCGTGTTCGACCAGCGGGTGGAGACGTGGCTGAACTGCCACGCCCACGCCTTCGCGGCGTTCGGCGGGGCGCCGCGGCGCGTCAAGCTGGACAACCTGAAGGCGGCCATCGTGAAGGCCAGCGTGGACGACCCACAGGTGCAACGCGCCTACCGCGAGTGCGCGGAGCACTATGGCTTTCTGATCTCACCCTGCCGGGTGGCCACGCCCCGGCACAAGGGCAAGGTCGAGAGCGGGGTGCATTACGTGCAGCGCAACTTCATGGCCGGGCGGGACTACACCACCCCGGTGCTGCATGCGCAGCACGCCAACCGCGACGTGCGCACCTGGGTGGCCACGATCGCCGGGCAGCGCATCCACGGCACCACGCGCCAGCAGCCGCTGGCCCGCTTCGAGCAGGGGGAGCGCGCGGCGCTGCTGCCACTGCCGGCAGCGACCTGCGAGCCGGCGCGCTGGACACACCTGAAGCTGCACCGCGACTGCTACGTGTCGCTGGAAGGGGCATACTACTCGGCGCCATACCGCTACGTCGGGCAGTGGCTGGACGTGCGGGTGACGGCCCGCACGGTGCAGTTACACGCCGGCCACACGCTGATCGCCACGCACACGCGCGCCAGTGAGCCGGGGCAGCGCGTCACGACCGAGTCGCACCTGCCGCCGCGCAAGGCCCAGGGCTTGCAGCCGGCTGCCACCTGCCGGGAGCGGGCGGCGGCCATCGGGCCGTACACCGCGCAGGCCATCGAGCTGCTGCTGGCGGACAAGGTGATCGACCGGCACACCAGCGCGGCGCGTCTGGTGGCGCTGGCGGACAAGCACAGCCGGGCGGTGCTGGAGCGCGCCTGCCAGGAGGCGTTCGAGCTGGGCGACCCGTCGCCCGTGACCATCCGCAACATGATCACGCTGACCACGAGCGGCGCTGTGGCCCCACGACCGGAGGCGCCGCCGCGGCCGATCTTCGCCCGCGCGGCCGAGGACCTGATCCCGCGACACGCCGGGCCGGCGGCGGCGAACAGTGCCCGTTTGAGTGCCGATCCGGCAGAGGGGGTGGCATGGGCATGGGTATGGGTATGAGTATGGGTATGAGTATGGGCATGAGCTTACCCCCTCACGATCCGCAACTGACCACGCGCCTGAAGCAATTGCGCCTGTCCGGCATCCTGGCGACGCTGGACGTGCGGCTGCGTCAGGCCACGGACGAGCAGTGGCCCTACGTGGACTTCCTGCAGCGGCTGCTGGAGGACGAGGTCGAGCGGCGCAACCACAAGCAGCTGACACTGCGCCTGCGCCGCGCCAACTTCCAGCCCGACAAGACGCTGGAGCGCTTCGACTTCGCCTTCAACCCGCAACTCAACAAGCACCTGATCCTGGAACTGGCCACTTGCCAGTTCGTGGCCCGCAAGCAGCCGGTGCTGATCGTCGGCCCGAGCGGCGTGGGGAAAAGTCACCTGGCGCAGGCCCTCGGCTTCGAAGCCTGCAAGCGCGGTTATGACGTGGCGTACTTCCCGTGCGCCAAGCTGCTGGCGTCCCTGGCCGCCGGGCATGCCGATGGCAGCCGCGAGCGCCGCTTGCAGGCGGTCATCCGGCCGGACCTGCTCATCCTCGACGACTTCGGCCTCAAGCCGCTGCGCCCGCCGGCGCCGGAGGACTTCTACGACATCATCAACGAGCGCTACGAGCGCGGCGCCACGCTGATCACCAGCAACCGCGCGCTCAACGAGTTCCCCCAGCTCTTCGGCGACCCGCTGCTGGCTTCTGCCGGCCTGGACCGCTTGTTCGACAATGCCTTTGTGCTGACCATCACCGGCGCATCCTTCCGCGCGCGCAACCGCAACCCGGAGTTGCTGGCCGCGCCCACGCCGCCCAGGGGCAAAGGAGGTGCGCCGTCATCGAACTGATTTGACATCAGGCGTCACCCCGAATGGGGCAACCAGAGACTGTTCGGCGCGGTGCCCGGTG
>CALEDU010000098.1 GCA_937949455.1 uncultured Tepidimonas sp.
GGCTAGACCAAACATAGCCGCCGAGCGCCCCAGCCCCAGCCCCAATGGCTGCACCGCGCACCGCCCCCTTGCTGCCATCGGTCACCGCACCCAGCACGGCCCCGGCGGCCGCGCCGATCATGGCGCCCTTGGCGGTGCCAGACTGTTGCGCTTCGGACATGTTGGCGCAACCGCCCAGCGCCACGGCGGTGGCGAGCGCGGCAAGCCAAGCGGTGTGGAGCGGGCCGCGGGATGGGCCTCGAGATGGTCCCTGGAAACGGACGAAATCCAGCGGTGTCATGGCGAAACTCCTGCGTGATGCGCCCAACGGCGCGGGATCGCTACCATTGTGATCCAGATCCGCCCGGCCAGCCACTGCGCGGCCACTGCTGTTACCCACGGTGACAACCGATACACATCATGGTCCGTCCCCACCTGCGCCTGCGACCGCCCCAACCCCCTGCCCCTGCGCGTCCGGCGGCAACCTTGCTGCTGGTGCGCGATGGCGACGCCGGCCTGGAGGTGCTGATGACGCGGCGCTCGGCACACGCCAGCTTCGCGCCCGGGGCCTACGTCTTTCCTGGCGGTGCCATCGACGAGGCGGACCGCGCCGCCGCCCACGATCCGGCGCTGGCCTGGCGACGGGACCAGGATGCAGCCCTGCGCCCGGCGCTGCTGGCCGCCGTACGCGAGAGCTTCGAGGAATTGGGCATACTGTTGGCCCGCGATGCGCACGGCCGCTGGGTCGCCCCTGCCACCGTGGCCGCCCTCGATCGGCACAGCCCGCTGCTGCCGCAGTGCCGGGCGCACGGTTTGATGCTGGCGCTGGACGCCTTGTGGTGGCTGGCGCACTGGATCACGGACCGCGATCTGCCCAAGCGCTTCGACGTGCCTTTTTTCATCGCCCGCATGCCGCCGCAGCAAACGCCGCTGGCCGACAACCGCGAGCAGTTCGAACCCGTCTGGGTCGCCCCGAGCGAGGCATTGCGCCGCCACGCGGCGGGGCACTTTCCCATGGTCTACCCGACCGTGCGCACCCTGGCGTATCTGCAGCGCTACCCCGACAGCGCAGCCCTGCTGGACGACTGCGCGGCCCGCCAGGGCCCACAATGGGTCAGCTGCCCCCGCGCGGGCTGGCTAGGAGGGCAGGAAGCGCGCTTCATGGAACACGAGCCGCCTTTCGGCGAACTGGAGCTGACCTGCCCCGACGGGCAACTGGAACACCACCTGGACTGGCGGCATGACGCGCCGGTGGCCTTGACCCGCCATGTGCTGCGCTTGACCGCCCCCAACCCCGGGACCATGACCGGTCCCGGCACCAACAGCTATCTGGTGGGCGAGTCCGAGACCGGCCATATCGCCATCGATCCTGGGCCCAACGACGCCGGCCACCTGCAACGGCTGTTCGAGGCGGCGGGCGGCGACCTGCGCGCCATCGTCTGCACCCACTCGCACCCCGACCACTCGCCGGGCACCTATCCCTTGCAGGCGCTGTGCCGCGCTGTCGGCCGCCCCGCCCCGCCGGTACTCGGCCTGCCCAGCGCGCCGACGGTGCGAGCGCACAGCCACTTCCGCCCCGAGCGGGCGCTGGCAGACGGCGAGCAGCTGGTGCTGTCGGCAACCGATGGCGACCCCCGTCATACCCTGCGCGTGCTGCACACGCCCGGCCACGCCGCCAACCACCTCTGCCTGGTGCTGGAGGAAGACGGCCTGCTGTTCAGCGGCGACCACATCCTCAATGGCAGCACCACGGTCATCGACCCGCCCGATGGCGACATGGATGCCTACCTGGCCTCGCTGCAGCGGCTGCGGGCGGCTTGCGACGAGTACGACATCCGCTACATCCTGCCGGCCCATGGCCATGTGCTGGGCGATGCCCCGCGCGCCATCGAACGGCTGTTGACCCACCGATTGCAGCGCGAGGCAAAAATTGCCCGTGTGCTGGCCGAACACCCCGACGGCGATCTGGCGATCTGGGTACGCCACGCTTATGATGATGTGCCGCCCCACCTGTGGCCGGTGGCTCGGCGCTCACTGCTGGCCCATCTGCTGCGCCTCGATCCTGCGCGCTTTGATGCGGGGATGGAGGATCGTCAGTCAATCACCGACTTCTGCCCGTTCGGGAGGCAGGGGGCACCGAACACGCCGATTCCAGGGCACGGTTGAAAAGTGAAGTCTGCCGGTACGCCGGATTCTGTGCACGGGGCCCGAGGGCCCCGCGTGACCGCCATTCCTCTGGGCCGCTGGTCACCCAGACGGCTCGATGCCACCTACCCGCCAGCTCGGCCCGCGGGCCACGGGCAGGGGTTACCCCCAGGCTGGCCTACTTGGTGTTGCTGCGCGTAGAGATTGCCCGTTTCACCCGAACTGAATCGGCTCGTCTCTGTTGCTCTAATCCTCACCTCGCGGTGGAGAGGTGTTACCTCCTA
Organism: uncultured Tepidimonas sp.; assembly: GCA_937949455.1. Lineage (GTDB taxonomy): Bacteria > Pseudomonadota > Gammaproteobacteria > Burkholderiales > Burkholderiaceae_C > Tepidimonas. The sequence continues at coordinate 2,409 of CALEDU010000098.1, forward strand.
CGCTGCCCTGCGCAGTCCGGACGTTCCTCCAGCGCGCCCTTGCGGGCCCTGCGCCGGCGGCGGTCTGGCAGACTTCACCCGTTTATTATCGCTGCTGCGCCCGCCGGGTGCTTGGCCGGCAGCGCCGGCCTGCGTATCATCCGCGCCATGCCCGATCACCACGGGCCCCGAGGACCCACCGCATGATCCGCATTGCCGAACTGAAGCTGCCGCTGCAGGCTTTGCCTGTCGAAACCCGTCGCGCTGCCGACGCCCCACCCGAAACTGCAGCCGATCGCGCACCGCCCCCGCACCCCATCGCCGCGCTGCGGGCGCTGGCCGCCCAGGCGCTGGACGTGCCAGCCAGCGCCATCACCCAGTTGAATGTGTTCAAGCGCGCATTCGATGCACGGGGCGCGCAGATCCGCGCCGTCTATATCGTGGACGTAGCCCTGACCGATGCCGCCCAGGAAGCTGCCGTGCTGCAACGGTGGGCGGGACATCCGCACATTCAGCCCACGCCAGACATGGCGTGGCGGCCGCCTGCTCGCGCCGCACGGGATGGGGTGAGCGCCGATGGCGAACGACCGGTCGTGGTGGGTTTTGGGCCCTGCGGCATCTTTGCCGCCCTGACGCTGGCCGAGATGGGGCTGCGCCCCCTGGTGCTGGAACGCGGCCGCCCCGTGCGCCGCCGTACAAAGGACACCTGGGGGCTGTGGCGCAAACAGGTCCTCACGCCCGAATCGAATGTGCAGTTTGGCGAAGGCGGTGCCGGGTTGTTTTCGGATGGCAAGCTCTACAGCCAGATCAAGGACCCGCGCCACCTGGGGCGGCGGGTGATACAGGCCTTCGTGGATGCCGGCGCGCCGCCCGAAATCCTGTACGAGGCGCATCCGCACATCGGCACTTTCAAACTCGTCAAGGTGGTGGAGGCGCTGCGCGAGCGCATCACCGCGCTGGGCGGCGAGGTGCGCTTCGAGCAGCAGGTCACGGACTTCGTGCTGGAGCGCACGGCTGAGGGCCAACTGGCGCTGCAAGGGCTGCGCGTGCGCGACCTGGCCAGCGGCCAAGAGATCACCCTGCCCGCCCGCCGCGTGGTGCTGGCGCTGGGCCACAGCGCGCGCGACACTTTCGAGCAACTCCACCGCCACGGTGTGTTCCTGGAAGCCAAACCGTTTTCGATCGGTGTGCGCATCGAACACCCGCAAAGCGTCATCGACCGCGCCCGCTGGGGCCGCCACGCCGGCCACCCGCTGCTCGGTGCAGCGGCGTACAAGCTGGTACATCATGCCCATAACGGGCGTGCCGTGTACAGCTTCTGCATGTGCCCGGGGGGGACGGTGGTGGCGGCCACCAGCGAACCCGAGCGCGTCGTCACCAACGGCATGAGCCAGTACTCGCGCGCCGAGCGCAACGCCAATGCCGGGCTGGTGGTGGGCATCGGGCCCATGGATTTTGCGCAGCACGATGCAGCGGCCTGGCACGCCGCCTTTGGCGACGAGGCGGGCAGCCGCTATGCGGCCGAAGCCGCAGCGCTGTCCGCCCACGGAGCGACCCACCCCCTGGCGGGCGTGGTGCTGCAGCGCCGCTTGGAAAGCGCCGCCTACCATGCTGGGGGTGGCGGCTACCTAGCGCCAGGACAGTTGGTCGGTGATTTTTTGGCCACCCGGCCCTCCCGCGCTTTCGGGGACGTGATGCCGTCGTACAAACCCGGGGTCACCCTGGGCGATCTGGCCACGGTGCTGCCCGCCTACGCGGTACAGGCCATGCGCGAGGCATTGCCCGTCTTCGGTCGGCAGATCCAAGGCTACGACCGCGCCGATGCGCTCATGACCGGGGTGGAGACCCGCACCTCGTCGCCCCTGCGCATCACCCGCGGGGCGGACTACCAAAGCCTCAATACCGCTGGCCTATACCCCGCGGGCGAAGGGGCGGGCTATGCGGGGGGCATTCTGTCGGCAGCGGTCGATGGCACCAAAGTGGCCGAGGCGCTGGGCTGTCATATGCTTGGGGTGACACCGCCCCCGCCCGAGCGCAGCGCCCCTACGTCCATCAGCTACGGCTGATCGCGACAGACGCCGACGGGCGCGCGGCCCGTCCATTCGGCACCGGGGCCCGCTCAGGCCGCCTGCAGCGCGGCAATGCGCTCTTCGATCGGCGGGTGGGTGCTGAACAGTTTGCCCAGCCCGCCCGTGATACCCAAGGCCTGCATGCCTTGCGGCAAGGCCCCAGGCTGCAGCCCGCCCAAGCGCGCCAGCGCATTGATCATCGGCTGCTTGCGCCCCATCAAAGCCGCAGAACCCGCATCGGCGCGGAACTCGCGCTGGCGGCTGAACCAGGCCACGATGATCGCGGCGAGAAAGCCCAAGATCACCTCCATCACGATGCTGGTAACCAGATAGCCGATGCCGGGGCCGGACTGCTCGCTGTCGCCGCGGCGCAAAAAGCTGTCCACCACATAGCCGATCACACGGCTCAGGAACACGACGAAGGTGTTCATCACGCCCTGGATCAAGGTCATGGTCACCATGTCGCCGTTGGCGATGTGCGCCACCTCGTGGCCAATGACGGCTTCGACTTCCTCGCGCGTCATGTTTTGCAGCAGGCCGGTGGAGACCGCCACCAGCGCCGAATCCTTGAACGCCCCGGTAGCGAAGGCGTTGGGTTCGCCCTCGTAGATGCCGACTTCGGGCATGCCGATGCCCGCCTTGTCGGCAAAGCGGCGCACGGTATTGACGATCCACGCCTCCTCGGCATTGCGCGGCTCGTTGATGACGACCAGCCCGGTCGTCCATTTGGCCATGGGCTTGCTGATCAGCAGCGAGATGAAGGCGCCACCAAAGCCGATGACCAGCGAGAATATCGCCAGCGCCGTCAAATCCAGTCCGTTGGCGGTCAGAAAGCGATCCACGCCCAGGATGCGGGTGGTGATCAACAGCACCGCCATCACGGCAAGGTTGGTCAGGACCAGCAGCAAGATGCGTTTCATGGAGTCTCCGTAGCAGGTTGATCAAGCCGTGCCCTTTGACACAGCCCTGGTTCCCAAGATGGGGCCAAGCCCGCGCAACTCAAGATGTCCAAATCGAATGGTATCAGATACTCAGAGTCGAGCCGGCACCCCGAGTTCCAGCACCAGCGGCTGGTGATCCGACAGGCGGGTATCGGCATCCAGCCGCACGCTCCGCACGGCCGACGCCAGCCTGGGCGTGACGAAGATGAAATCGCAGGCCATGGGTGTTTCGCCAGGCTCGTGCACCCGAAAGGTCGCGGGCCTGGGTCCCGGCCCGTGGGCCTGGGTCCAGGCATCGACAAAGACACCAGCCCCATGCGCGGATGGCCCGACCAAGACGCGATAGGCCTCGCTGCCAGGCGCGGTGTTGAAGTCCCCGCACAACACCGCCTCGCCCGCCCACACCCGGGCATGGAAAGGGGTGTCTGCGGGCTCTGTGTCGGTGCGGGGCGGCGCTGCAGCCACTGCGGCCCCCTCCTGCTGCCAGGCGGCCAGCGCGCGGGCCTGGGCCAGGCGCTGTGTGGCGGAGTAGTACGCCAAATGGGTGGCACCGATGCGCAATGGCCCCCAGGGGGCCTGCACGGTCAGCGCCGCCAGTACACGCGGCATGGACGGCACCGCAGGGTCGGCCGGATATGGCAGCGGCTGGTGGCACACCTGCAGTGCGGGCAAGCGGGTGGCAATCAGATTGCCGAAACGCTGGCGCGTGGCACGACCCGGCCGCCAATCGTCCACTGCGGGTGCAAAAAACACCTCGTAATCGGGCAGGGCCGCAGCCACCGCAGCAACCTGGTCCACCTCGGCGGCACCGGCCAGGCCGCCAAAGTGCTGTGCCACCTCTTGCAGGCAGATCACTTCGGGATTTCCGCCCCAATCCCGCGCATACGCCAGCACCCGCGCGACATCCACACGGCCGTCCATGCCGCGAAACCACTGCACATTCCAGGTCAGGATACGCATCTCCATCCCCCAGACCAGCCTCTATGGCCAGCGGTATCTGTATCGTACCTGGCGGGGCAACACCGCGTGCGCGGCTTCAGGCCACAGCAGCGGGCTGCACCCGCCAATACAGCGTCTCGCCGGCACGCAGCGGCCGCAGCTGCGCCTCGCCAAAGGCGTAGCCATCGGGCACCGTCCACGCCTCGCGTTTGAGCGTGACGCGCTCAGCGTTGCGCGGCAGGCCATAAAAGTCCGGTCCGTGCAGGCTGGCAAAGCCCTCCAGCTTGTCCAGCGCGCCTGCGGCCTCGAAAGCCTCCGCGTACAGCTCCAACGCCGCCGGCGCGGTGTAGCAGCCGGCGCAACCACAGGCGTGCTCTTTCAGATGCACCGCGTGTGGCGCACTGTCGGTGCCAAGGAAGAAACGGGGGTGACCACTGGTGGCCGCTGCGAGCAACGCTTGTCGATGCACCTCGCGTTTGAGCACCGGCAGGCAGTAGTGGTGGGGCCGGATGCCGCCAGCCAGCAGCGCGTTGCGGTTGTACAGCAAATGATGCGCGGTGACGGTTGCCGCCAGGTTCGGCCCAGCCTCGGCAACATACTGCGCTGCCTCCCGGGTGGTGATGTGCTCCAACACGATCTTCAGGCCGGGGAAGTCGCGCCGCAGCGGCTCCAGCACCCGCTCGATGAACACCGCCTCGCGGTCGAAGATATCGACCTCGCTGTCGGTCACCTCGCCGTGCACCAGCAGCAACAGCCCAGCGCGCTGCATCGCCTCCAGCGTCCGGTAGACGCGGCGAATATCGGTGACACCGGCGTCGCTGTTCGTGGTGGCCCCCGCCGGGTAGAGCTTGACCGCCACCACGCCGGCCTCGCGTGCGTGGGCGATCTCCTGCGGCGGCAGCTTGTCGGTCAGGTACAGGGTCATCAGCGGTTCAAACGCCATACCCGCTGGCCGCGCTGCCAGAATGCGCGCGCGGTAGGCAGCTGCCTGCGCTGCGGTGGTCACCGGCGGCTTGAGGTTGGGCATCACGATGGCGCGCGCAAACTGTGCCGCCGTGTGCGGCACCGTGGTAGCCAGCGCCGCGCCGTCGCGCAGGTGCACATGCCAGTCATCGGGGCGGGTCAGCGTCAAGGTGTCAGGAACGTGGCTCATGGGCCGGATTGTCGCCGAGCGAGAGGGCGGGCACAGCACAAGGGGGCAGGTCCGGGATTTGCCACCGCGCTGTTCGGCGGCCTGCTGGTCAGCGCGGCTAGCGGCCGACTGGATACGCTGGTATTCTTTGCTGGACTGATCATCGGCACAGCCGCTTTCGCTGGCCTATACGGGCCAGCGATCGAGGCCCTGATGACGATGGCCGAGGTCGAATCCGGCGACACGCTGCACGACACCCTGGATATCCCGCCGTGGTGGATCATCGGCGCGATGGCCGTGGTGCTGGTCGGGGTGTACCCCCTCGGCCGCTGGTTCGAACAGCGCCATGGCGGGCTGATGGATGCGCGGGAGGCCGTGCCCGGTCAGGCCGGCTGCCGCGCGCAGGGCTGCAGTGGTGCGATGTCGTCCTCCCCCCTTCCACGTTAGCGATAGACACCTAGGCAAACCATGAAAACTTGTCAGCAACCCCTCTCCCAAACCCTGACGGCACTGCTGGTGGCTACGAGTCTGGTGGCCCCTGCCGCGCTGGCGCAGCAGGCACCCAAATCCAACGGCAAGCCTGCCGCCAGCGCCGCCGGCAATCCTTGCGCCCCATCCAACCCATGTGCACCCGGCGGTACCAAGAAGAAAAAGAAGAAACGCGCCGAGGTGGATAACCCCTGCGCGCCAGACAACAACCCGTGCGCGCCAACGCGCTGATGGCACACCAAATTCCTGTCCATGGCCGTTGTGCCCGAATACGCACCGGACGCTCGACGCACCCTGCACCCCGACGTCGCGGCAACCGAAACGGTGGATCTGGCCAGTTGGGCCGAGACGGCGTTGCGCGTACCGCTGGACTATGCCCTACGGGGAATGTCGTTGGCGCAGGTAGCGCTGGCCGGCGCGCGCCATTTCGAAGCGTTGCGTCACTATCCGGCGCGCGACGTCGTCGATGCGACACACGGTACGCGCTTTTACTACCACGCGCACGGCGGCGCGCTGCGCTGGGGTAGCGACGCTGCGCCCGAGCATGGCCACTTCCATTTGTTCTGGGACGGCCCCGGGCCTGGCGCGCATCGGCACATGGCGGCGCTGGCGCTGGACGCACACGGCCAGCCGCTGCGCTGGTTCACCACCAACCGCTGGGTCACGGCAGGGCACTGGGCATCCGCGCAGGAACTGATCGCGCGCCTGCCCGCATTTCGTCTCGCCGCGCGCGGCGGGCGGCTGGCGCCACTGGCACGCTGGCTGACGGCCATGGTGCAGTTATTCGCCGACGAGCTCGCCGCGCTGCTGCGCGCGCGCGACGCGGCGCTGGAGCCACACCTGCGCCAGCGTCCAGCCGAGCTGGTGTGGGAAGACCGCACGCTGGAGGTGCTCAGTGTCGCCGACGCAACTCTGGCGCCGCGCCTGCGGCGGCTGGGCCTGGCTTGATCGTTTTTTGCCCCAAGGAGAGACACAACGATGAAAACCCTTCGGCGCATCGCCGTGGCACTGGGCGCGGCTGCACTCGCCGCCAGTGTCTGGGCCCAGGGTGTGCTGCCCGGCCCGGTGGTCAACACCCAGTGGCTGGCCGATAACTTGGACAAGGTCCAGGTGATCGAGATTCGCAACGATGCCAAGAGCTTTACCCGCGAGCCGGCGTTCGAAACCAGCAAGGACGGCAAGAAGGTGCCGGATGAGTTTGGCGGCCATATCCCCGGCTCGCGCCTGTTTCTGGCCAAGGAACTGCGCACCGAGAGAGAAATTGGCAGCAACAAGGTCAAGTACCTGCTGCCCGACCGCACTGCGTTCGAGAAGGTGGTGCAGGCGGTGGGGGTGCTCGCCGACAAACCGATCGTGCTGGTGCCTGAGGGGCAGAAGATCTCTGACTTCAACGACGCGGCGCGGCTGCACATCCTGCTCAAGGCATACGCCGACACCCCAGTGGCGATGCTCGACGGTGGCATGGTGGCTTGGCTGTTAGAAGGCCGCCCGTGGAGCAAAGATGCCCCTGTGGCCATGCCGAGCACCTGGAAGGCCATTGCCGACCGCTTTACCGACATGGTGGCCGACTCGCCGGACGTGGCCGCTGCGATGGAAAAAAAGGACGTGCAACTGGTCGACACCCGGGCCGCGCCGTTGTACTTGGGCATCCTCAAGCGTGACTATGTATACGCCTATGGCCACATCCCAGGCGCGCGCAACGTGCCGCTGGACACGTTGTACATCAGCCGCGGTGGCGCAATCCGGCTGCTCAAGCCCGACACCTACCGCGCGGTGTTTCGGTCGCTCGGCGTCGATCCGTCCAAGCCGCTTGTCACCTACTGCAACAGCGGCAACGACTCCTCGCTGCCGTGGTTCATTGCGCGCGAGATCTTGGGCAACACCCAGGCGCGCAACTTCGACGGCTCGCTGCACCAATGGACGCTGGAGAAGCGTGCCATGAATGCGCCAGTGCCAGCGGCCATGTGATGACGAGCGCAGGCGGGCGGCGGCAGACGCCGCCCGCGGCTGCCTCAGTGTGACAGGATCTTGTTCAGAAAATCCTTGGTGCGCGGCTGACGCGCCTCCAGGTGGCCGAAAAACTCCTCTTTCGGGCAATCCTCCAGGATCTTGCCGCCGACGTCCATGAAGATGACGCGGTCGCTGACCTTGCGCGCAAAGCCCATCTCGTGCGTGACGACCATCATCGTCATGCCTTCTTGCGCCAGGCCGATCATCACATCCAACACCTCGCCCACCATCTCAGGGTCCAGCGCCGAAGTCGGCTCGTCAAACAACATCACGATCGGATCCATCGACAGCGCACGCGCAATCGCCACGCGCTGCTGCTGACCGCCGGAGAGCTGCCCCGGGTACTTGTCTTTGTGCGCAATCAGGCCGACGCGCTCCAAATATTTCAGCCCGTGCTGTTTGGCCTCTTCTGGGTGACGGCCCAGCACCTTGATCTGCGCCAGCGTCAGATTTTCGGTGACCGTCAAATGCGGAAACAGCTCGAAGTGCTGAAACACCATGCCGACGTGGCTGCGCAGCTTGGGCAGGTTGGTCTTGGGGTCGTGCACCGGCTCTCCATTGACCCAAATCTCGCCCTTCTGGATCGGCTCCAGCGCGTTGATGGTTTTGATCAGTGTGGACTTGCCCGAGCCTGACGGCCCGCAGACCACCACCACCTCGCCCTTGCGGATCGCGGTGGAGCAGTCGTTGAGCACCTGCACGGCACCATACCATTTGGACACATTCTTCAGTTCGATCATCGGTCGTTCCATGACGACTCCTCAGCGTTCGGGTGGGGACTGCGCGGCCCCAGGGGTTCAACGGATGATGGCGATGCGGGCATGCACACGCTTGACCCATGCCGACAGGCCGTAGCAGATGACGAAGTACACCACCGCAGCGGCCAGATAGGCCTCGATGGGGCGGCCGTAGTTCTTGCCGGCGATCTCGAAGCCCTTGAGCATGTCATAGGCCCCGATCGCGTACACCAGCGAGGTGTCCTGAAACAGAATGATGGTCTGTGTCAGGAAGACCGGCAGCATGTTGCGAAACGCCTGCGGCAGGATCACAAAGCGCATGTTCTGGCCATACGTCAGCCCCAAGGCGTGGCCGGCCATGACCTGCCCGCGCGGGATGGACTGGATGCCGGCGCGCACGATCTCGCTGAAATACGCCGCCTCGAACGCGATGAAGGTGATGATCGCCGACAGCTCCGCGCCGATGGGTCGGCCGATGACGAATGGCACCAACAGGAAGAACCACAGAATCACCATCACCAGTGGGATGCTGCGCATGCCATTGACGTAAACGGTCGCGGGCCACGCCAGCCAGGGCCGGCCGGACAAGCGCATGAGCGCCAGCACCGTGCCGAACGCCACACCGCCCAGCGTGGCCACCACCGTCAGCAGCAAGCTGAACTGCAGCCCCTTGAGCACGAAGCTGCTGATGATGTCCCAGCGGTAGAAGGACCAGTCGAGGTCGAGCATCTCAGTGCCCTCCCGCGGCGCCGCTGGCGATGAAGCCCGGCACGCGCACGCGCCGCTCGACGAAGGCCATCAGCCGATTGATCGCAAACGCCGAAACGATGTACAGCCCCGTGACCGCCAAGTAGATCTCGATGCCACGCGCAGTCTCTTCCTGCGCCTGCATGGCAAACATCGTCAGCTCCGCCACCGACACGGCAAACGCCACCGAGGAGTTCTTGAAAATGTTCATCGTCTCGCTCGTCAACGGCGGGATGATGATGCGAAACGCCATCGGCAACAGCACATAGCGGTAGGCCTGTGCGGTGGTCAGCCCCAGCGCCAGCGCGGCATAACGCTGGCCGCGCGGCAGGGCCTGAATGCCGGATTTGACCTGCTCGGCAATCCGTGCCGAGGTGAACAGGCCCAGCGCGATCACCACCAGCACGAAGCCAGGGACGGCCTTGAGCGCCGGCACCAGCGCCGGAATGACGTGGTACCACAAAAAAATCTGTACCAGCAGCGGAATGTTGCGAAACAGCTCCACCCAGGCGTTGCCCAGGCGCACGACCCAAGGGCTGCCGGGCAAGGTGCGCAGCGTGCCAATCACGCTGCCCGCCAGCAGCGCCAGCAGCAGGGCCAACAGCGACACCGACACGGTCCAGCCCCAGGCGGACAGCATCCAGTCGAGGTATGTGATGTCACCGCCCTGCCCAAAGCAGCGCGGCTGAACCTCGCGGGTGATGGTGTCCTCGCAGAACACCTGCCAGTCCCATTGCATGCGATGAGCTCCCGTTGCAAAACAAAAGACCCCGAGGTGCCAGACGCACCCGGGGTTCGGCAGGGCCCGTCGGGACCGCTTACTTGGCCGCGTAGGCCTCCATCGGCCGGTCGTTCGGGTTGGCGATGGCGGCCTTGAGGGCCTCGCTCATCGGCATGTTCATGCGCACATTGTTCGGCGGCGTGGGCTGCATGAACCACTTGTCGTAAATCTTGGCCAGCTCGCCGGACTTCATCATCGCGACGATGGAGTCGTCCACCGCCTTTTTGAACGCCGGGTCGTCCTTGCGGAACATGATGGCAATGGGCTCGACGCTGAGTACCTCGCCGACGATCTTGAAGTCAGCCGGATTCTTGGAGCGCGCAATCAGGCCTGCCAGCAAGGACCCATCCATCACGAAGGCATCGGCCCGACCCGACTCCAGCAGCAGGAAGCTGTCGGCATGGTCCTTGCCATACACCTCTTTGAAGTCCACGCCGCCGGCGCGTTCGTGCTTGCGCAGCGTCTGCACCGAAGTGGTGCCCGTGGTGGTGGCAACGTTCTTGCCGTCGAGGTCCTTGATCGATTGGATTCGCGAATTGGCCTTGACCGCGATACGCACCTCTTCGACGAAAGTGGTGACGGCAAATGCCACATCACGCTGGCGCGCCTGGTTGTTGGTGGTGGAGCCGCACTCGATGTCCACCGTGCCGTTTTGTACGAGCGGGATGCGGTTTTGCGAGGTCACCGGCTGGTACTTGATGTCCAGCTTGGCCAAGCCGAGCTGCTTTTGGATGTCGCCCAGCACACGCTGGCAGATTTCGACGTGGTAGCCGGTGTATCTGCCGTCGCCCAGCGTGTAGGACAGCACGCCCGACGATTCGCGCACGCCCATGGTGACCGAACCGGTGGACTTGATCTTGGCCAGGGTGTCGTTGGCCTGGGCGTGGGCGGCGGTGGCCGCCAGGACTGTCAGGGCCAGTGCCAGCAGTGGCTTTTTCATGCAGCAATCCTTTCCATTGGGATAACGGTGACGCCAATCTTACAAGCATCTGCCGTGCCAGGGCAGAGGAAAAACCCGCGCCATGCGCGCCGACAGTCAGGCGCAGGTGCCGCACAAGCGCTGCACATCCGCCCAAAACCGCTGCGCGGCAGCCTTGGGGCGACCGCCGCGCGCGCGGTACAGACGGATGTCCAGCTCACCTTGCCAGGTGCCCTGCCGCGGGGCGGCGGACACCAGGCGGCCATCGGCCAGCGCTGGCTGGACCGCGCTGGTCGGCAAGAAGGCCACCCCGTACCCCTCGATGGCCATGGCCTTCAGGCTCTCGGCCATGTCGGTCTCGTACACGCGGTCCAGGTAGGCCGGCTCGGCGGACTGGCGCAGCACCCAATCCACCACCCGCCCTCGGTCAGCCGCATCACCGCGTCGTGCACATTCAGCGCCACCAACCGCGTCTTGATCGGCCCAAGCGCTGCCCGCAGCCGCGACAGCCACGCCGGAACGAAGGTAAACGCCAGCGTGTGCGGAACGGCGAAT
>CALEDU010000099.1 GCA_937949455.1 uncultured Tepidimonas sp.
ACTCCCGTTTGATGCCAAGCAGCGTCATCAAATGCTGCGCGCTGCTGTGTTCGAGCTCGAGGACGTCGGCCTCGTGGTAACGGACGTGGCGAAACAGCTTGTGCCAGACCGGCCCTTCGCCATCGAGCCGCCAGCGCCGCAGGGTCTTGCGACTGACCTGCCAGCGGTCTGCCACATGCGTTTCGGTCATCACGGGGTAGTGCATCTTTTTCTCCCGAACAGATGACCCCATGACAACGCTGTTCACCGTAGAAGCCAAGCTCAGTATTCGCTGATCACCTCGCAGCCGTCTCCGCAATCAGCACATCGGCCGGGATACCCAGGCTCTTGTGCAGTCTGCGGATCATGGCCAGCGTCAGCGGGCGCTTGCGGCTCAGGACTTCGTAGACGCGGTTGCTTTTGCCAATGATCGGCTCAAGGTCTTTGACGGACAAACCGCTCTGATCCATGCGGAATTTGATGGCTTCCACCGGATCGGGCGCGGTGATGGGCACGTGCTTGGCCTCGTAGGCTTGCACCAGCGTAGCCAGGATGTCCAGGCGATCCCCCTCTGGCGTACCCGGATCAGGGTCGGACTCCATCAAGGCCGAAATCTCTTTGAGCGTGGCCTTGTAGTCTGCTTCGGTGCGGATAGGGCGGATGTCCATGTTTTCCTCCGTGGCCGGTCAGGCCAACTCGATGGTTTCTGCGTCCACTGCGTCGTACTCTTTGTGGGTGCCGACGAACTTCACGTAAACGATCTGCAACTTGTACGCAATGGCCACGATCAGCCGGTAGTCATTGCCTTTGATGTTGAAGACCACGCGACGGTTCTTCAGCACGCTTGCGCTGCGGTATTGCGCCTTGATGTCGGCGGGCTGGCACCAGCTCGCACCGGTGGCCTCCTCGTACCAAGCCTTCAGCGGCTGCTCGGCGTCGGGGTAGCGCTCCCAGAAGGCCCGAAGGGCAGACACGGCTATCACTCGCATCGTTCGGAAGTGTAGTCCCAAAGTGGGACTAAAGCAAGTGGCATCCAGACCCGGCTGGTGGTGAAGGCGTCCAAGAATGGGTGTAAATGGGTGTGTTTATGGTTGTCCGAGCTGGCATAGCGTTGATCGGCCTGAATTCCGAGATGCTCGTTTCGTACAGGTGGGTACCTACAGTGGGTTTGCTTTCGTATCGGGTTCAGATGACGGACGCGGGTTCGGTTCCGTGTTCCGCTGCAAAAAGGCCGCCCGAAGGCGGTGGCGATGTGACGACAGGGCCCGTCAGGGCAAGGCGGGGGGGCGGCCTTTCGCGGGAAGCAAGTGAGATGGCTATGACAACGCCCTGGCCGAGAGGATCAACGGTCTGTACAAGGCAGAGCTGATCCACCGGCGCGGCCCGAAGAAGATGCGGGAGGCGGGGGAGTTGGCGGCGCTGGAGTGGGTGGCGTGGTTCAACCACGTTCGGCTGCTTGAGCCGATCGGCTAGACCCTCCCGCCGAAGTTGAGGCAAACTACCACGGGTAATTCGCCCAACAGGCCGAGCCATCGGCCTGAACTTAAACCAAATGGCCTTCGCGAAACACGCGGCGCTGCAAGCCCATATGTCGTCAGGCCTCGGTGGCCGGCGTGTGACGGGGGACGGTGTCTGAAACAGACGAGCTTTGACAGCCTGCGGCAGTGGCTCGACCCGCTAGGCCCGACCATGAAAGATGCACGGTGCGGCTCGCACATGCATCAAGAGTTCTCGGGTCTGGGCATGGAGCAAGCCCCCTGCCTGCCGAGAATACTGTAGTGATCTCATGGTGGAATTTTGGTCCGATCCCAATGTACGCCACGGTGCCACCGCGGCGGTGTTTGCTATCGTCTATCTGGGTATGTTTCTTGGGGGGCTGCCGCAGTTACGCCTGGACCGCACCGGTGTAGCGGTACTGGGTGCCATCGCCATGATCGCGGTCAATGGCTGGTCGGTAGAGCAGGCCGCGGCTGCGATCGATCTGCCGACGGTGGTGCTGCTGTTCGCCTTCATGCTGATATCGGCTCAGATGCGCTTAGGGGGTTTTTACGCAGAGGTGACGCGTGCCGTCGGGGGCTGGCCCTTGCCGCCCGCTGCGCTCATGGGGGCGTTGTTGGCGGTCGTGGCGTTGTTGTCGGCGGTGTTCTCCAACGACGTGGTGTGCCTGGCGGTCACGCCGGTCGTCGTGCGCATTGCCTGCAGGCGTGGCTGGGATCCGGTCCCCTGGTTGGTTGCAGTGGCCTGCGCGTCGAACATCGGCTCGGCTGCGACGCTCATCGGCAATCCGCAGAACATGCTCATCGGCTCCGTCATGGGGGTGCCCTTCGGCCTCTATCTTCAGGCCGCATTGCCGCCGGTGTTGCTGGCCCTGGCCGGCTTGTGGGGGCTGATGGTGTGGCGCATGCGCACGGCCCAGCGCTGCAGTGCCGAAACAGTCGCGCTTGGCGATGGCAGTGAGGTGGAGGACGGTCCGCCTTTCGATCGGTGGCAGACCACCAAGGGTCTGCTGGTCGCGGCAGGGCTGCTCATCGTTTTTTTGTTCACCGACGGTCCGCGGGAGGTCGCTGCGCTGGTGGCAGCCGGTGTGTTGCTGCTGAGTCGGCGCTTGCATTCCTCACAAGTCATGGGCTTGGTGGATTGGCCGCTGCTGCTGCTTTTTGCTGGGTTGTTCATTGTCAACCACGGGTTCGAGGATACGGGCCTGGCTGCCCAGGCGGTAGCGGCGCTGGCGGCCCGGGGCGTCACGTTGGCAGATCCGCTGGTGCTCGCCATCACCGGCGTGACGCTGTCCAACCTTGTCTCCAACGTGCCGGCGGTCATGCTGCTGCTGCCGCATCTGAGCGACCATACCCAGGCGGTTACATTGGCGTTGGTGAGCACTTACGCGGGCAATCTGCTGCTCGTCGGCTCCATTGCCAACCTGATCGTGGCCGATTTGGCCAGGCGTGACGGCATCGTGATCGACTGGCGCCGGCATGCGGCCGTGGGGGTTCCAGCGACGGCCATTAGCCTGCTGACCTGGTGGGGTTGGCAGTGGGGCAGCACAGTCTTGACGCTTTGAGTCTGGCCCAGTTAGCCGTCTTGGGCACATGCTTGCGGCTGCATGGGCGGGCTTCGCTACAATCTTCAGTTTGCCGATCCGTCGGGCGAGGGTGGCGCTCACCCCGTTGGCGGCGCTGTGGGTCTGTTCGGTCAGGCTCTGCGGTCCGGTTCTACGGTCAAAGCGGCAACCAAGCGTCGCGGGTGCATCGAGAAGAGCGATGCGCCGCCACGGAATATTCCTGGATTTGTCCTGTGGGCAGGTCCGTCTTCGATACACAGGAGCAATCATGGCAGTCAATGTCGAAACCCTGGATAAGCTCGAGCGCAAGATCACGCTAGAGCTGCCGATCGAGGCCATCCAGAAAGAGGTGGATGCCCGCCTCAAGCGCCTGCAACGCCAGGTCAAGCTCGACGGTTTTCGCCCAGGCAAGGTGCCGCTGTCGGTCGTCGCGCAGCGCTACGGCTATTCGGTCCACTACGAAGTGGTAAATGACCAGGTTGGCCAGGCCTTCAGCGCCGCCGTTGCCGAGGCGCAGTTGCGCGTGGCCGGACAGCCACGCATCACCGAGAAGGACGGCGCTCCCGAGGGTGTGGTGGCGTTCGAGGCGGTATTCGAGGTGTTTCCCGAGGTCAAGATCGGTGATCTGTCAGCCACCGAGGTCGAACAGTTGCAGGCCGAAGTGGACGAGGCCGCCATCGAGCGCACGCTGGACATTCTGCGCAAGCAGCGCCGGACCTTTACCGACCGCGCCGACGGCGAGGCCGCGCAGTTGGGCGACCGCGTGACCATCGACTTCGAGGGCAAGATCGACGGCGAGCCCTTCCAGGGCGGTCAGGCCACCGACTTCGCTTTTGTGCTGGGTGACGGCCAGATGCTCAAGGAGTTCGAGGACGCCGTGCTCGGCATGAAGGTGGGTGAGTCCAAGACCTTCCCGTTGGCCTTTCCTGAGGACTACCACGGCAAGGAAGTGGCGGGCAAGACCGCAGACTTCCTGGTGACGGTCAAAAAGATCGAGCAGCAGCACCTGCCCGAAGTCGATGAGGCCTTCATCAAGTCGCTCGGCATCGAGGCGGGCACGCTGGAGGCGCTGCGCGAAGACATTCGCCGCAATCTGGAGCGCGAGGTCAAGTTCCGCCTGCAGGCGCGCAACAAGGCTGCCGCGTTGGATGCGCTGGCGGCAGCGGCCGAGCTCGACCTGCCCAAGGCCGCCGTGGAGGCTGAGATCGATCGCTTGGTCGAGGGGGCGCGCAACGACCTGAAGCAGCGCGGCATCCAGGATGCCGACAAGGCACCCATCCCGCGCGAGCTGTTCCAGCAGCAGGCCGAGCGCCGCGTGCGACTGGGTTTGGTCATGGCCGAATTGATCAAGGCCAATGATTTGCGGGCCACGCCGGAGCAGATCGACGCCTATCTGAATGAGCTGGCGGCTTCCTATGAGTACCCGGAGCAGGTGGTCCGCTGGTACAAGTCCAGCGCCGAGCGGCTGTCGGAGATCAAGGCCATCGTGCTGGAAAACAACGTGGCCGACTTTATTTTCGGCAAGGCCAAGGTCACGCCCAAACGCATCGAGTTTGCGGAGCTGATGGGGCAGGGCTGAGCCTGGCGTGGCCGTTGCTGCCCGTGCGGCGGTCCGGCCTCCTCCCAAGCGGGCGGACCTGGGTCCGCCCTTTTTCATGGGGTGCCGTCGCAAATCGCCCCGACCGGTTACAGTAAGCCTTCGAGAACATCTTTTTGATTCGGAGCTGACGACGCATGAGCGCATTGGACGTACACAACCTTGGCCTCATCCCCATGGTCATCGAGCAGTCGGGACGGGGCGAGCGAGCCTACGACATCTACTCCCGCTTGTTGAAGGAGCGCGTCGTGTTCCTGGTTGGCCCGGTCAACGACCAATCTGCCAACCTGGTGGTCGCGCAGCTGCTGTTTCTGGAAAGCGAAAACCCGGACAAGGATATTTCGCTCTACATCAACTCGCCAGGTGGCTCGGTCAGTGCGGGCATGGCCATCTTCGATACGATGAACTTCATCAAACCCGACGTCTCCACGCTGTGCGTGGGCATGGCGGCCAGCATGGGGGCGTTCCTGCTGGCAGCAGGTGCCAAGGGCAAGCGCTTTGCTCTGCCCAACTCCCGTGTCATGATCCACCAACCGTTGGGCGGTGCCCAGGGCCAGGCCACTGACATCGAAATCCACGCGCGTGAGATCCTGCGCCTGCGTGCCGATCTCAACCGCATCCTGAGTGAGCGCACCGGCCAGCCGCTGGATAAGATCGAGCGCGACACCGAGCGTGATTACTTCATGTCGGCGGCCGAGGCGGCTGCGTACGGACTGGTTGACAAAGTCATCGACAAGCGCGCCTGACCCAGGTCTGTTTGGCAGTTTCCTCTCAACCCCTTGACACAGCACACACCCCATGGCCGACAAGAAAGGTAGCCGCGACAAGACGCTGTACTGCTCGTTTTGTGGCAAGAGCCAGCATGAGGTCAAAAAGCTCATCGCGGGGCCTTCGGTCTTCATTTGCGACGAGTGCATCGACCTGTGCAACGACATCATCCG
>CALEDU010000100.1 GCA_937949455.1 uncultured Tepidimonas sp.
GGTGGTGTGCACGCCGCCGATCTGAAACGGCAGCTGTACCAGCACATTGCTGGCTATGATGACCAGGATATGCAGCAGCGCCAGCACCGCCAGCACCCGTGGCAGATGCTGCGCAGGCAAGGGATGGGATGGGTGCGACGATGAGGTCGTGGCGATGAAGGCCATGGACGATCCTTTTTGATGAGTGGGGTAAGGGAACCCACGCAGGCCACAGCAGCCCACTTTAAGCCGAAATCAAGTATAACGTGGCAGCGTGTCGCCCACGCCACCGTGCGTGCATTCGCCGAATCAGCCCAGATCCAGCCCCCGTACCACCTCCAGCGCCTCCTCGATGCGCTCCACGCCGTGCAGCGCCAGGCCCTCGGTGGCGCGCTGGAAGGCCGCGTCGGGCTTGCGCGGCAGAGTGGCTGTGGGGACCACCGCCACCGCCATGCCGAGTTTGGCGGCTTCCTTGAGCCGCTCCTGCCCGCGCTGCGCCGGGCGCACCTCGCCTGCCAGGCCCACCTCGCCGAAGGCGACGAAGCCGCGTGGCAGCGCCCGGCCACGCAGGCTGCTGGTGACGGCCAGCAGCACCGCCAGGTCGGCCGCCGGTTCGGCGATGCGCACGCCGCCGACGGCATTGACGAACACATCCTGGTCGCTGGTGGCAATACCAGCGTGGCGATGCAGCACCGCCAGCAGCATGGCTAGGCGGTCGCGCTCCAGGCCCACGCTCAAACGCCGTGGCGCGGGGCCGCCGGCGTCCACCAAGGCCTGTATCTCCACCAGCAGCGGCCGCGTGCCCTCCAGCGTGGCCAGCACGCAGCTGCCCGGCACCGGCTCGCGATGCTGGCTCAGAAACAGGGCGCTGGGGTTGCCCACACCCCTCAGGCCGCGCTCCGTCATGGCAAACACGCCCAGCTCGCTGACGGCGCCGAAGCGGTTCTTGATCGCGCGCACCAGGCGAAAGCTGCTGTGCGCGTCGCCTTCGAAATACAGCACCGTGTCCACCATGTGCTCCAGCACGCGCGGGCCGGCCAGCGCGCCATCCTTGGTGACGTGGCCGACCAGCACCAGCGTGGCACCGCTGTCCTTGGCGGTGCGCGTCAGCAGCGCGGCGCACTCGCGCACCTGCGCCACGGAGCCGGGGGCAGAGGTCAGCTGCTCGGTGTAGACGGTCTGGATCGAGTCGATCACCGCCACGGCTGGGCGCTGCTGCTGCAGTGTGGCCAAGATCGCCTCTAGCCGGATTTCGGCCAGCACCGGCACCTGGCTGTCGCCCAAACCCAGCCGGCGCGCGCGCAGCGCCACCTGCGCGCCGCTTTCTTCGCCCGTGACGTACAGCGTCGGCAGCCCGGCACGTTGTAGCGCATCCAGCGCTTGCAGCAGCAGCGTCGACTTGCCAATGCCTGGGTCGCCGCCGATGAGCACCACCGCGCCGGGTACCACGCCGCCGCCGAGCACGCGGTCCAGTTCCGCCAAGCCAGTTGGCGTGCGCGCGACGTCGGCGGCTTCGATGTCGGCCAGCCGCGCCAGCGATCCCTCTGCTGCGAGCCCCTGCCGCAGGGCGCTCAAGCGGCCGCGCGTTCCAGCGGCCGGTTCGGGCGCAGGGATGGTTTCTTCCAGCGAGTTCCACGCCCCGCAATGCGGGCAGCGCCCGTGCCAACGCGGTGTGTGGCCGCCGCAGTCGCGGCACAGGTAGAGTGTGCGGTCTTTGGCCATGGCTTAGGTGAGTGCCAGACACGCCAGCAGCGCAGGCAGATGGGTATGCATGACGCGCAGGATAATCCAGCACTCATGGCTGTCGTCATCCAAACCTCCCCTGTGCTCAGCCGCATCGCGCCGTGGGTGCGCGGCTTCGATGGGCAGTTTTTGCTTGCGGTCGCGTTGCTGGCCGCGATCGGGCAGGTGGTGATGTATTCCGTGGCGCACGACATTCCCGGGCGCTATCTAGACCATTTGCGCAACCTGCTGATCGCTGCGGGCGTCATGTGGGTGGTGTCGCAGATCCCACCCCAGCGGCTACAGGCGCTGGCCGTGCCGGCCTATGGGGTGGGGGTCGTTCTGTTGCTTGCCGTGGCACTGTTTGGCGTGACGCGCAAAGGTGCGCAGCGCTGGTTGGATCTGGGCGTCATTGCCATCCAGCCCAGCGAGCTGATGAAGATCGCCATGCCGCTGATGCTGGCCTGGTGGTTTCAGCACCGCGAGGGGCGGCTGGGCAAATGGGACTTTTTGGTTGCTGGGGCTTTGCTGGCCGTACCCGTGGGGTTGATCCTGAAGCAACCCGATCTGGGGACAGCCCTGCTGGTGCTGGCCTCGGGCCTGTTCGTGATTTTTTTTGCTGGTCTGAGCTGGAAGCTGATCGTGCCGCCCCTGGTGTTGGCGGCCATGGGCGTGGTCACCCTGATCGTGATGGAGCCGCAGTGGTGCGCGCCGGGCGTGGATTGGGTCGTGCTGCACGAGTATCAGCGCCAGCGCGTGTGCACGCTGCTCGACCCCACCAAAGATCCGTTGGGCAAGGGTTTTCACATTCTGCAGGGCTTGATTGCCATTGGCTCGGGCGGGCTGTGGGGCAAAGGCTTCATGCAGGGCACCCAGACGCATCTGGACTTCGTGCCCGAGCGCAGCACCGACTTCATCTTCGCCGCGTTTTCCGAGGAATTCGGCTTTCTGGGCGTGCTGGGCTTGTTGGCGGCCTACACCTATTTCGTGGCGCGTGGCCTGATGTTGGCTGCCGACGCTTCCACGCTGTTTGGCCGCCTGCTGGCCGGGGCGCTGATCCTGGTGCAGTTCGTCTACGCCTTCGTCAACATGGGCATGGTCAGCGGCATCCTGCCGGTGGTGGGGGTGCCGCTGCCATTTTTGAGCTACGGAGGGACGGCGATGGTGACGCTCGGCGCCAGCCTCGGCATCATTTTGTCGGTCGGGCGTTACAAGCGGCTGATGCCCACTTGAGCGAGGGTGGTGTGGGCGGTTGCGGTTGCCTACAATCCTGAACATGATCGCCGTCGAACCCACCCTGCAGCGCCTGGCCACGGCGCGCGCCTTGCTGCTCGAACCTTATGGCCTGGACGAAGGCCATGTGCGCCGCGCGCTGTCGGTCATCCTGGGCCCTGGCGTCGATGATGCCGACCTGTATTTCCAGTACACCCGCAGTGAGGGCTGGAGCCTGGAGGAGGGTATCGTCAAAACCGGCAGTTTCAGCATTGACCAAGGCGTGGGTGTGCGCGCGGTCAGCGGCGACAAGACGGCATTTGCCTACTCCGACGATTTGTCCTGGGCTGCCTTACGCGAGGCCGCGCAGAGTGTGCGCGCCATCGGTCGCCAGGCTGGCAGTCAGGCCGTCCGCGTCGGCC
>CALEDU010000101.1 GCA_937949455.1 uncultured Tepidimonas sp.
AGGGCGTCAAGGAGGTGACGCTCCTGGGGCAAAACGTCAACGCCTGGCGCGGCGAAGACGGCGAAGACTTCGCGCTGTTGCTGGAGTGTGTGGCCGAGATCCCCGGCATCGAGCGCATCCGCTACACCACCAGCCACCCCAACGAGTTCACCCCGCGCCTGATCGAGGCGTACGCACGCATTCCTCAACTCGTCAGCCACCTGCACCTGCCGGTGCAGCACGGCAGTGATCGCATTCTGATGGCGATGAAGCGCGGCTACACCGCGATGGAATACAAGAGCACGGTGCGCAAGCTGCGCGCGGTGCGGCCCGACCTGAGCCTCTCGAGCGACTTCATCGTCGGCTTTCCCGGAGAAACGGAGGAGGACTTCGCCAAACTGATGCGGCTGGTGGAGGAATTGGACTTCGATGCCAGCTTCAGCTTCCTCTTCAGCCCACGGCCTGGCACACCGGCGGCCAACCTGCCGGACGAGACACCGCATTCGGTCAAGCTCGAGCGTCTGCAGGCGCTGCAGGCCGCGCTGCAGGCCAGTGCCGAGCGCATCAGTGCCAGCCGTGTCGGCACGGTGCAGCGCATCTTGGTCGAAGGGCCATCCAAGAAAAACCCCGACGAGCTGATGGGCCGCACCGCCTGCAACCGCATTGTCAATTTCGACGGCGGCCCCAACGGCCAGCGTCTGCTCGGCCAGATGATCGAGGTACGCATCACGCAGGCGCTGCCGCACTCGCTGCGCGGCGAGGTCGTGGTGCGCGAGGCGATCGCGGCCTGACAAATGTCTGCTGGGACATCGGATCGCAGGAACCCCACATGCAGCTGGCCACCTGGAACGTCAACTCCCTGTCCGTCCGATTGCCGCACCTGCTCGACTGGCTGGCCGAGCATCCGGTGGATGTGCTGGCGCTGCAGGAGACCAAACTCACCGACGACAAATTTCCGGCCCAGGCGCTGCAACAGGCGGGTTACGTGGCCGCGTGCTGGGGCCAAAAGACCTACAACGGCGTGGCCTTGCTGGTGCGCTCGCCTGGCAGCCTGGGGGAGGTGCAGCGCAACATCCCGGGCCTGGGGGACGAACAGGCACGCGTGATCGCCGCGACGGTCCAACCGGCATCGGGCGCGCCAGCGCTGCGCGTGATCGGGGCCTACTTTCCCAACGGACAGGCCCCCGGCAGCGACAAATTTGCCTACAAGATGCGCTGGCTGGATGCGCTGCGCGAATGGGTCGCCCAGGAACTGGCCTGGCATCCGCGGCTGGTGCTGATGGGCGACTTCAACATCACCGTGGACGACGACGATGTGTGGGACCCAGACGGCCTGCGCGACACCATCCACTGCACGCGCGAGGAACGCGCGCAACTGCAGGCCCTCAAAGACCTGGGATTGCACGACGCCTTCCGGCTGTTCCCGCAGCCCCCCAAAAGCTATTCGTGGTGGGACTACCGGCAGCTCGCCTTCCCCAAAAACCGCGGGCTGCGCATCGACCACATCCTGATCAGCGAGGCACTCAAGCCGCACGCGCTGGCTTGCACCATCGACCGCGCACCCCGCAAGCGCCCGCAACCCAGCGATCATGCGCCCGTCGTCCTGACACTGGCGCCGCGTTGAGCCGGCCTCGACTGGGCCGTCACTCCAGCCCCAGTTCCTGAATCTTTCGGGTGAGGGTATTGCGCCCAATGCCCAAGCGCTGCGCAGCCTCGATACGTCGGCCCCGCGTGGTCTGCAGTGCCGTCTGGATCAGGCGGGTTTCCACCCGCCGGATCAGGTCGTCCCACACATCGCGACGCCCCTCGGCCAGCAGAGCCACGGCCTCGGCCTGCAGCGCGCTCTCCCAGCCCCAGGGGGTGGGCGTCGGTGGCGTCGCCAAGGTGGCGGATGGGGCCGCCTGGCCCGGCACTTCGGTAGCTGCCTGGGCAGTGGACGGCGGTCGGCACCGCTCGTTCAGCGCAGCCAGCACCTCCGGCGGCAGGTCCTTGACCTCGACAACCTGCGCCGGCGCCATCACCGTCAGCCAGTGGCACAGATTTTCCAGTTGCCGGACGTTGCCGGGGAAGTCAAACGCGGCAAGGGCATCCAAGGCAGCCTTGGACAAGCGTTTGGGCTCCACCCTGAGCTGGCGGGCGCTCTGCTGCAAAAAGAAGCGCGCCAGCAGCGGTATATCCTCGCGCCGCTCACGCAGTGCAGGCAGGCGCAGGCGGATCACATTCAGGCGGTGGTACAAGTCCTCGCGAAACGCCCCTTCCTTGACCCGCTGCTCCAGGTTCTGGTGGGTGGCAGCGATGACACGCACATCGGCCTTGATGGTGCCGTGGCCGCCGACACGGTAAAAGTGACCATCCGAGAGCACGCGCAGCAGTCGGGTCTGCAGTTCAAAGGGCATATCGCCGATTTCGTCCAAAAACAGCGTTCCCCCCTCGGCCTGCTCGAAGCGACCGCGGCGCAAGGTCTGAGCACCGGTGAAGGCACCGCGTTCGTGGCCAAACAGTTCCGACTCGAGCAAATCTTTGGGAATGGCGGCGGTATTGATGGCAACGAACGGCCCCTTGGCGCGCGGCGAATGCTTGTGCAACGCCCGCGCCACCAGCTCTTTGCCAGAGCCGGATTCGCCCGTGATCAACACCGTGACATGGCTTTGGCTGAGCCGACCGATGGCGCGAAACACATCCTGCATGGCCGGGGCCTGCCCCAGGATCTCGGGCGTGGCATTCAGGGTTTCCTGCGCCACCTCCTCACGTTGACTCTCTTCGGCGGCGCGGCGGATCAGCTCCACCGCTTTGGGCAAATCGAACGGTTTGGGCAGGTATTCGAACGCCCCGCCCTGAAAGGCGGCCACCGCACTGTCCAAGTCCGAGTAGGCGGTCATGATGATGACCGGCAACGCTGGGTGCTGGCGCTTGACTTGCTCCAACAGATCCAATCCAGAGCCACCGGGCATGCGGATGTCGCTGACCAGCACCTGGGGGCCCTCGTCCGCGCCATCGGCCAGCGCATCGAGAACGGCCTTGGGGCTGTCGAAACTGCGCGTGGGCAGCGCCTCCCGCGCCAGCGCCTTTTCCAGCACAAAGCGGATGGAAGGGTCGTCGTCGGCTATCCAGATCGGTTTCATGCGCGGCACTTCCTGCTTGT
>CALEDU010000102.1 GCA_937949455.1 uncultured Tepidimonas sp.
TCCCGCAGCTTTTCCGCACCAATGCGCTGCTGGTCACCTCGGACGGCATTGCAGCCCGCGTGGGGTCGCTCTCGGCAGACATGGAGCGCTTCATGCCGTGGCGCACCACCGACGGCACAAGCATTACCCCCAAGGGCGCACCGGAACTTTCGACGCGGATCGAGGGCGTGTTCGAGCCGCGCCGCCTGCTCGATCTGCTCTGCCACTTCACGGTGTTCGGCGAGACGGGCTCGGGGCTGGTCAAAATCATTGCGGGTTATCACCAGTTCCACGCGGTGAAGAAGGCGGTGGAGCAGACGCTGCGTGCGGCGGCTCAGGTGCAGGGCGTGGCCGAAGACCCTGCATCGTATGGCCTGCCGGCGGCGAAAAACCAGCATCCGGGGGATCGGCGCGCTGGGGTGATCTGGCACACGCAGGGCTCCGGTAAAAGCCTGTGAACAACGCTCGGGATCGGCGGCTGGACGCCGACGAAGAAGCGAGACTTATGGCGTCGCTAGACAAGTCGCGCAATCGCTGGATCAAGCCGCTGGCGCATCTGGCGCTGGAAACTGCCATGCGGCAAGGGGAACTGCTCTCGCTGCGGTGGGACAACATCGACCTTCAGCGACGTGTTGCCTACCTGCCAGAGACCAAGAACGGC
Organism: uncultured Tepidimonas sp.; assembly: GCA_937949455.1. Classification (GTDB taxonomy): domain Bacteria; phylum Pseudomonadota; class Gammaproteobacteria; order Burkholderiales; family Burkholderiaceae_C; genus Tepidimonas. The sequence goes on from CALEDU010000102.1 coordinate 641, forward strand.
TCCCCTCGCGCCGTGCCGCTGTCCAGCCGGGCCATCGAAATTCTTCAAAGTCTGCCGCGCTCGCTCGATGGCCGGGTGTTTCCGGTCACGGCCAACGCCCTAAAGCTCGCCTGGGCGCACGCAGTCAAGCGCGCTGGCCTTGACAATCTGCGCTTTCATGACCTGCGCCACGAAGCCACGTCCCGGCTGGCCGAACGGCTGCCGAACGTCATCGAACTCCCGGCAGTCACCGGCCACAAAGACCTGCGCATGCTCAAGCGCTACTACCATCCACGGGCCGAAGACCTGGCGAAGAAGCTGGGGTGATGTTGGAGGCTCATCGGAAAGACCTGGCCATCCGCTATGGGGTGATGCTGGCCGCCGCGATCGGATGATCAACGGGCTGCTGCGACTTTTGGTCTAACAGGCCGTTGAAACCCCCCCCACTGACCCACGCGGCGGCTGGTATGATGAGTGAAAGCGAAAGGACTGCACAGACGACAACGATGAGAGGCACACAGAACTTCCAGGGGGCGGTGTTCAGCGACATCAGTCTTGAGGAGCGAGTGCCGCAGGCACACCCGCTGAGCCGGCTGCACGCCGTGGTCTGTGCGCTGCTGGCGACGATGAACCGCGAGTTCGAAGCGGTCTATGCCCGCCGAGGCCGCCCTTCGGTGCCGCCAGAGATGCTGCTCAAGGCCCTGCTGCTGCAAATCCTGTTTTCCATCCGCAGCGAACGCCAGTTGGTCGAGGCCATCGACTACAAGCTGCTCTACCGCTGGTGCGTCGGCCTGAACATCGAGGACACAGTGTGGGATCACTCCACCTTCAGCGCCAACCGCGAGCGCCTGTTCAATGAAGAACTCGCCCGCGTATGCTTCGAGTGGGTCAAATCCACCGCGGAGTGGGCGAAGTTGACCAGCGACAAACACTTCAGCGTGGACGGCACGCAGATCGAGGCCCAGGCCTCGCACAAGAGCTTCAAGCGCAAGGACGACGACAGCAAGGCCTTCATCGCAGGCAGCAGAAAGCTCAAAGTCACGCCGCACGTGGCGGCCAAGGACAAGCACTCGGCAGCCGATGGCCGCATCGAGCGCCAGGCGCGGCTGTGCTGTGCCACCCCCACCTGGTACGCATGGGGTCGATTGGCGGCTGGTGGGACGCACATCATGCATAATTCCTGGGATAGATGCGCCCGAAACGGGCAAAACGGCCTGCAAACCGGCCGAAATGGACGCTCCGATCGCTGCGCAGACCCGTTTGGGCGACCCGCTTCCTCAAAACCCACGACCTTGGCGCTTTACATTGGTTTTTTTCGACGGCCTGCTACTGTGCGATGAACAAAGTCGAACTCGAATTCAAACGTATCCAGACCTACCTGTTTGCTTCACCCAGGCTGCGGGCCATGCTGGGCGCCAATGCCACGCTGGGGCAAACCATCCGGCTGGGCCTGCCCGAACTGGCCAAACATTGCGGCGCTCGAGCCGACCCCCAGACGCTGGAAGAAATGCCTGCGAGGATCCCGGACGACCCGCTGCTGCGTGCTGCTGTTGGGCTGCAAGGCGGGCTGCAGATCGATGATCCCAAAGGCTTGTACGCGGCATATGGCGTTTTGGTGCGCGATGGCGGCCATTTCATCGCCACCTTCCCCGAGGAGGAACAGGCCCGACGTTTCATCGAGAAAGCCACGGCCTTCATCACCGAAGAGTTACCCGGCATCCTGATCGAGGCGCGGATCGATGGCGTCGATGGCGCAAAAAAACGGCAGCGTTTCGGCGGCGAAAGCCTCTTCCAGCACCCGGCGTTTCAGGTCAGCCAGTTCCTGGGCAACCGGCCCGCCGAAAGCCGTGGGGCGAAATCCGCTTTCGTCAGTGCAGAAGAAAAGCAGATGGAAGACCGGGGCAGGACATTCCGCGACCACCCTGGCGATCTGATTGCCACGCTGGAGAAACACCGGCTGATCCCTTGCCCGGACGAATCTCCGCAAACGCTCGAAGAAGTTGCGGGCAAGGACTATCTGGCGCTGATTCACGCCGACGGCAACGGTATCGGCAAACGCTATCAACAATGGCGTAAGCGGAGTCCATACCCTGATCGCAGCCTGGGTGCCGAAGCGCATGGCGAGCGCTTTTTCCACAGCATGCGGGTAGCGGTGCGGCGTGCGCTTTGCGATGCGCTCGGGCAGGTGTTCCGGGACGCACCCCAGCGCTACCAGCTTTTGATGCTGGGCGGGGACGATCTGCTGATGGTCTGCGCTGCCGCCCATGCCCTGCCTTTCGTCCACGCCTATGCCAAGGCGCTCGAATGCTATCCGTTATGCGATGGTGCGCCCCTGAGCATCGGTGTCGGCGTCGCCACCGCCCGGCACACATTCCCCTTCCACCGCCTGCATGCGACGGCAGAGGCGCTGGCCGACAGCGCCAAGCAGCGCTACCGCGCTGATCCGACGATGGGCTCAGTCGTGGATTGGCATGTCACATCGAATGCATGGCTGGGCGACCCGCTCGCCCAGCGGCGGGTCGATTGTCTTGCCGGGCAAGCCGTGCTCACCGGCAGGCCCTACCCCGTGATGGGCGAACGCAGCCTGGACAGGCTGCTTGCCGCCACCGAGCGCATCGGTAAGGTGCCGCAACTTGCGCGCTCGCAACTGCGCAAACTGGTCGAGACCATGCGCAATGGCCCCAATCTGGCAGAACTGAACTGGCTGGAGCTTCCTGACGACATGCGTGTGGTGTTACAAGAAGTGCTGGCGGACTCTGGCGTGCGCGGGTTGTTCCAGCCGCTGGGCGGCACGCCGTGGGAGATCAGCATCCTGCCCGATCTCGTCGAGCTCTACGAAATCTTCCGGCGCGCCGAACGACTACACACCAAGGAGGGGCATGCGGCATGAGACCAGTGACGCTGGAGGTCGAACTCCTGGAGGACTTGCACATCGGCACGGGCACGGGCTGGGCGGACATCGATGCCTTGCAGGTGCGCGACCGGCTGGGCAGGCCGGTACTGCCAGCCAGCCATATCAAGGGGCTGTGGCGCGAAGCGGCCGATGAGTGGTGCCGACTCGATCCTGCGGCCATCTCCCGTGAGGACATCGGGCGGCTGTTCGGCTATCCGGGCCGTGAGCAGGGAAAACTGCAACTCACCAGCGCCTATTTGCGTGACGGCATGCAAGCCGACCATCTCGTCTGGGGCAGCACGGCCATCGATGCATACGGCAAGGCCGCAGAAAAATCGCTGCGCTTTATCGAATATGTCCCGGCGGGTGCCCGTTTCGTCATGCAGGCGGCCCTACCTGCAGACGACGAAAAAGGCCTGGCGTTGCTCGAAGCACTCATAGCCCGTTGCCACCGGCTGGGTAGCGGGCGCAACCGGGGGCATGGCCGGGTGCGCTGGCATCTGGCCACGCTCGGCGCTGCCGCCCCGCTTGCCACCCTGGGCGAGCGGGTCATACCGGGTCGGCTGCGTCTGTTGCTGCGCAATCTGGAACCGATTTGCCTGGCGCGCACCGGCCATCCGGGCAACCTGATCGCCAGCGAATCCTTCATCCGTGGACGCAGCCTGCGCGGTGCCGTGGTAGCGGACTGTCTGGCGCGCGGGCAGGCCGATGTCGCGCATGCCCTGCTGGCAGAAACCCTATCCTGGGGCGATGCCTTGCCCCTGCCGGTCGACACGCTCGACGCCTCGTGTTTGATCGACGCCGAAGTCCTGCCCATCCCGCTGTCGATCGGCACCCCCAAGGCGAAGGCCCAGGACGCATCCCTGCCAGCCTGGATACCGAAAGCGGCGGGAGATGTCTTCGGGGCGCGCGAGGAAATCGACCAGATCGACATCACTGCCAAAAAACCTGAGCAGGAAAAGCTCAAGCGCCCTGCCAGCGGCGAATTCCTGTTTCGTCCCAACTCCACCGCCGACTGGCGGCGTTACCGGCCACACCTGCTGGAGCGGTTGCACACGGCCATACCCGACGAAGAAAACGCGCACGAACAGGCGCTGTTCAGCACCGAAGAAATCGCGGAACGCACCCTGTTCCTCGCCGACCTGATCGTCACCACGCCAGAGCAAGCCGAGACGCTCGCGCAGGCGCTGCAACCCCTGGGAAATCGCTGGTTGCGCATCGGGCGCGGTGGCCGACCGCTGGTGATCGAAGCTGCGGCCTGGTTACCCCTGCCAGCGCACGGCAAAGATACCGGCACGGGATTTACCATGCTGCTGGAAAGCGAGCTGATCGCCCGCGATGCGCTGGGCAATTTCCAGGATCGACTCGATGCCGACATCCTCGCCAGCCTTGCTGGAATGAACGCGCAAGACCTGGACATCCAGGTCGAGCCGCCCGTCTTCAGCGAAGGCTGCGAGCTATTCGGCTTCAATGCCAGCACGGGCCTGCCGCGGCTGGCTCAGCGAGCGATCAAAGCCGGCTCGGTGGCGCGCGTCACGGGGCGTGATGCGCCGCGCTTACGCGCCGCGCTGGCAAAGCGGCGGGCGCTGGGCGAATGTCCGGAAGAAGGCTTTGGCCGCTTCCGGCTCGATGTCCTGCCCAAGCCAAAGGCACCGACGAACTTCTCACCGCAGCCAAAAGCAATCGACCCCCCGGTCGAGGAACGGCTGTGCGCCGAGGCGCGGCAGTGGGTGAAAGAATTCGGCCAGGCCCTGCGGGCGCCCAGTCGCAGCCAGTGGGGCGAATTCCGCAGCCGCATCCAGGCCGCGCGCCGCCCCGAAGATCTGGACGCCGCCTTCCGGCTGATCGAAGAAGCCAAAGACAAGCACGGTGGCCGAGCGTGGGCAAAATTCGTCGACGCGCCCGACTATCCCAAGCTGCGCGAGCATCTGGCCCGAAAGCCGCTGACCGAAGCCAAGGCATGGCTGGAATACTTCCTGCGCTGGCAGCGTGTGCAGATGAACACACCGGAGGAACACCGATGACTGCATACCGCACGCTCGTTTTTGCCCGCATCGTCCAGGAAAGCGCCCTGAGCGTCGGCGGCAACCGGCCCCACGAAATGGTCGATGACCCACTGGCCCGCGACGGGCTGGGGCGGCCGTTGATCCGCGGCAGCACACTGGCCGGCTGCTTCATCGCCACGGCCCGCGCGCTGGCCGGAAAACTGCCGCGCGCCATCACCGCGGGCTGGGCCGAGTCGCCCGAAAGCGCAACGGGACGGCTCATCCCCTCGGCCTGGCGCTTTGCGCATGCCCGTCTGCTCGACCCCGCGTCCAATTCCGTCCTCCTGCAACATGTCAGCATCGATCCGCGCACCCTGGCGGCCAAAGATGATCACCTGTTCAGCCTCGAAGCCATGCCCCCCGGCACGAACTGGAACTTCGAACTGGAAATCGTGCCCACCGCAGGCACCGACTTTGCCGAGCTCGAAGCCCTGGCCGCCGCGACGCTCAGCCGCTGGCAGCAACCCGGCGGAGCGCGGCTCGGGCGCGGCACCCACCACGGCTATGGCTGGTGCCATCTCGAAGACATCACCATCGTCCGGCTGACGGCCCAGCAGGCGCGCCTATGGCCGAACGCCCTTGCCCCGGCGCGCACGGGCAGTGAATGGGTGGCCTATTTCCGCGACAACCAGGTGGAAGTGCTCGACTTACCCGCCTGGCGAGCCATGCACGCCGAGCGTCTGCCCACGACACAGCGTCATGTCGTCGCCCTCACCGGCACCCTCCAGGTCGGCGAACGGCAAGACCAATTCGGCACCGGCTATGGCCTGGACACCCTCTCCATTGGTGGCCATGCCAGCTTGCAGCTCCAGGCCCAGGATTTCTTCGAGCGGATCATCCCGCCGCCCGAGATCCCCTTTCGCAAAGAAGATTTCGACCCGGATTTCACCATCACCGCCTTGCCTGGAGCGGACGGCAAGCTCGTCCCACACATCCCCGGTGCCAGCATCCGCGGCGTCTGGCGCGCCCAGTTCGAACGCCACCTGCGCGCCCGCGGTGGTGATCCAGCCATCATCGAAACCCTGTTTGGCAGCACCGAGCGAGCTGGCAGCCTCAGCGTTGCCGACGCCACCCTGGCCGACGACGACTGGAAACTGCTGTGGCAGCAACATGTCGCCATCGACGAACTCAGCGGCGGAGCCTTTGGTTCTTGCAAATTCGACCGCCTATGTCTGGCGCGCGCGCGCTTTGTCTGGCGCGCCACGATCGAGGCCGAAACCGCCCAGGCGGCCGAACTGCTCGCCGCGCCGCTCGTCGCAATGCTCACCGCCCTGGGCGAAGGTCATCTGCCGCTGGGCGGCGGCATCTGGCGCGGGCACGGCCACATCCGCTGGCAGATCGAGGACCTTGCCGCCCATCCATAGACACAAGCCATGCGAGGACCTCATCCATGACGCCTCCAACACAAACCCAAACGCTCTATGTACGCCATGAACCACTGGCCGGGCGGCTCACCATCGGCTGGCTGCGGCAACACCTCCCGGCGGACACCCCGCTATGGATCTCCCTCGAACCGCGCCCCTGGCTGCCCGTGCGCGACGGCCGGTGCCTGACGGGCCGGCTGCCGGGGCTCGAACCGCTCGCCCGCAGCCTGCCGGAAGGGCTCGACGATTTACCTCTCATCGCCGCCAGCCTGTATATGCCGCAGCAATGGCAGCATTTCTACGACGCCCACCCCTTGAGCGGCCTGCCCGGGCAATGCATCACCTGGAGCCTGACCCCTTTGGCAGACGGCTGCGAGCTGGACACACTCCCCAAACGCCAGCAAGCTCTCTCCTGGCAAGACCGCCAGCGCTTCGGACTCGGCGCGCAACACCCCCTGCCAGCCAGACTGGAAACCGAACACTACTACCAAAACGGCAAACGCCTGGCCTGGCGGCTGATTCCACCGGAGGAAAGCCGATGAGCCCCATCCCTTACGGTTTTTCGCCCATCGACCCGGCAGCGAGCGTCCACGATGCCCCGCTGTGGCGCGATGGCCGCAGCGACGCCCCCCGCTTCAGCGGCGAGCTCCTCATCACGCTGACCACGCTGACCCCGCTGATCGTCGGCAACCACCAGCACGCACTCGATGACAAGCACAGCCTGCTGGTGTCGCAAAGGCTCGACGACGGGCGCGTGCTGATCGGCGCGGCCAGCCTCAAAGGCATGCTGCGCTCGGCGCTCGCCAGCCTGCTGCACGCCCCGATGGAGCGGGTGAGCGAACACCACTACACCTATCGGCCCAATCTCGCCGGCTCGGGCAAGGCCAAGGAAATCCGCGCCGCCGTGGTGCTATCGGACCACCACGGTAAAACCGACCCCCTGCAAGTCGCCCTGCTCGACCCCAAAGAAGTGGTCTATCTGCCGACCAACATCTGGAAGGCGCTCAAATGCCCCGCACCGGGCAGCCAACTCGCGCGCGGCTGCACGGGACTCAAGTTCAGCGGCCCTGATGAGCTTGATTACAAGGCCGCGTTCCGCAAGAAAATCATCGCTGCCAAAACCCCCGGCGGCGAGCAAGACAGAAACGCCAGAATCACGCTGGACCACACCGTGCTACGCTACGTCGGCGGCATCGATGGCGAAGGGCGGCTGGCCAAAGCCTTCAACGAGAACAGAACGATCTACCAGTATGTGCTCTACCCGACGCGCCTGCTCGAACAGGCCAAACCCGTGACCATCGCCTCGGCAGTCGTCGCTCAGTACCACAAAACCCAGCGCATCCTGGCCGATATGCAGATCGGGCACCTTGCCCCGGGGCATCCCCTGCTGAACAAAATCGGCGATCCCGAAGCCATCCAAAAAGCCATCGAGGCGCACACTCCACTGTGCCGCCATCAGCTCATCTATGTCGAATACGACAGCAATACCAGACAGATCACCAGCCTGGGACACCACTACCACTACCGCTGGGCCTACACCTCCACCGTCACCCGCAAAGGCGGCAAGAAAAGGCGCGAGCTCGACTGGCTTCCCGTGGAAACCGGAAATCCACACACCGGCCAACCCGAACGCCTGGCCGCCCACCGTCTGCTGTTTGGCTACACCCTCGACGGTGGCGAAGAAGGCCCGGCGAGGGGGAACTTCCGACGTCTGGCCGGCCGCATCGCCTTCAACACCGCCATTGAAATCCCCGGTAACAAGACCCTGGAAGAACGCTTCGTCAACGGCGGCGAGGAAATCCAGCTACGCATCCTCGGCATGCCACGGCCCAGCGCGGTCGAGTTCTACCTCAAACAGACCGCGCTACCCAAAAAGCTCATCACCTACGGCGACCAGGTCGATGACCTGGGCGGCGATCTGGCCGGCCGCAAGTTCTACCGGCATCAAGCCGACGCTGCCCGCGATGACGCCCACTATTCACCCAGCGCAAAGGAGCGGCAATACGGCGTCGCTGCCAACACCGAAGAACGCGGCACCTTGGTGCGCTACCTCAGCCGCCCGGGCGGCCAGTTCCGCTGCACCCTGCGGTTCGACAGCCTGCGCCCCTGGGAACTGGGTGCCCTGCTCGCCGCACTCGACCCGCACCGGCTCGCCGTCACCTTTGGCCTACCCCCCTCCCCAGAGGGCTATGCCCACAAACTTGGCTACGGCAAACCACTTGGCCTAGGCAGCGTGCGCCTGCACCTCGATGCCGCGCGCTGGCGCGAAAACGACGGCTGGACATGGCAGCAAGCCACGGGCGATGACCAAGCCTGGCGCGACTGGAGCGGCCAGGCCCTGGCCGCGCTGAAAGAAAAGCTGCTGGCATCCTGGCCCGATGACCGGGCGCGCTCAACGCACCTTTCGGCCTGGCTCGCGGCCCGGCGCTGGGCCAAATCAGGCAGTGCGGCCTATCCCACCAACGTCGGCAAAGATGGCAAGCCAACCATCTACGGCTTCCACACCGCCCTGCGCCGCGACCACGCCGCAACCCGGCGCGGCAACGCGAGCAAACACCTTGACGCGCTCAAACGGCTACTCGAGTCCAGCACATGAACCCCTGCGCGCAACTCGTCCTCACCCACGGCACCTCCGACCTGCAAATCCTGCTACGTGACGACGCCGGCAGGCGCTGGCGCGCGCAACCCGACAGAGACAGCGTGCGGCGCTTCCATGCGTGGCTGCTCGAACGCCCCGATGACGCCGAAGTGATCGACGTACCCGTCGAACTCCATGACTGCACCCGTGAAGCCACCTTCACCGACTGGAGCGGCGACACCTTTTGCCTGTGGCTGGGAGACGAAGCGCCCGATGCCCACCCCGAGCGCAGCCCCGAAGGTCGCCTGCAACTGATGCTGCCCAAGCTTCAGCCGACACTCGCCTCATGGCTCGAAGCACAGGACGTGCCTCCCCCCGCCGGCTCCTCCCCGGCGCTGGCAGGCGTGCTGGTGCTCAGCACCGACCGCGGCGAAAAAAAAGAACCCGTCGCCACCTTCACCTTCCTCGAGCGCTGGTTGATCCAGCGCGGCCTGCCCGCGAGCGCCATACGCGAAGTCGTCTATCTCCTGCCCGGCGAAAAACTGGAAGGAGACGACAGCCCCGTTGCCCCGGCCATCGCCGCACGCATCGAGCGGGCACTGCGCGATTTTTACGACCGCAGCAGCCAGCGCCCGCTGCTCATCGCCAGCATCGGCGGACTGCCCCAGATCAAGCCGCTACTGGCCGAAATCGCCGTGCTGCTGGCAGGCCAGCGTGCCCAGAGCCTGTTCAAGACCGAGCACGGCGCGCTCGGTCTGCTGCCCAGAACCCCGCTCGACACCCTGCGCGTACGCCGCCAATGTCTGGAGCAAGTGCAGCGCGGCGCGCTACTCGACGCCTGGGCCATTGCCGCCCCCTGCCGCGACGACCCCGACGCCCGCCCATGGTTACGCCCGCTGCAACAAGCCGCCCAACTCATCAATGGCAATCCGCTCGGCGCACGAGTCGAACTGCCCGCCCTGCAGCGCATCCTCGACCATACCCAGCGCGCCACCTGTCTGCTGGTCGCCATACGCGTCGAAACCGCCTTGCAGACCGAACACTGGCTCGAAGCCATCAACGGCAGCCTCACCTTCCTCGAAGCCGCCTTCCACGACACCATCCACCAATGGGCGCAGCAAACGCTGGCAGCCTACGATCCCCGGCGACGCTACATGCGCTTTCGCAGCGCGCCGGATCCCATCCTGTTCGTGGGCGGCGACAAAGGAGAAAAGCCCGCGCTGGTGCCGTGGAAAGGGCAGAAAGCCGGCGTGCACGAGTACCAGGCCAACATGGTCGGCAGCGCCGCGCTCGGCGCCTGGGAACAGATACTGGGCAACGAACCCCTCAAACGCCTGAGAGCGGCCTTCCACAACCCTCAGCCGCATTCGGTCCGCCGCCCCAGCAGCAAACTGGCCGACTACCGCAACTTCAACACCCACGGCGTCATGACCCAGGACGAAATCGACCAGGCTCTCAAACATTTCATGGGAGCCGATCTCTGGGGGCAAAACATCGATCGACCCGACTGCCGTCCAAAGCCGGGCAATGCCTTTCTCGGCCGCGCTCTCATCAGCGAAGTGATCGGCACACTGCTCGGCCCGGAAGCAGAACCCGCGTCGGCGCTCTACCAAGCCCTGCTGCAACAACTCGCCGCCCGGCTGATCGACCCCACCTGCCCGCTGTCATGAGCGTGCCGTTACAGGCCGACGCACTCGGTACGCTGAACTGGCTGGAAATCGACGTCGAGCTGCGCGCCCAGGCCGCACCGCAGCGTGCGCACCCGCTCGTGGTACTCGAAGCCCTGTGCAAAGGCGTGTTCGAAGCCGCCGGCCTCGATGCCCGGCAAGTAAAACAGCTCTGGCACGTCCCCGGCCAGAGCGTGCACAGTCTGGGCTGGCAAGCCGGCAGCCGCATCACGCTCACCCTGCAACTCTTTGGTCTGCAACCGACACAAACCGCCCATTGGCAGGAACACCTCGCTCGCCACCTGGCACCATCGGCGCAACGGAATTTCACCCTCGAACACCTCTCACCCTGGCGCAGTGCAAAAACCCCGCCCCCGCTGGCCGACGCACCCGCATACACCCTCGACTTTCTCACCCCGGTACCGCTGCCCCACCAGCCGGGCCAGGAACGCACCGCGCTGGATGGCAGCGGTTTTGTGCGCATCTGCCAAGCCCGGCTGCGCAAACTCTTCGGCCGCGAAGGCGCGCTCCCCCCGCCGCCCGCGATCGACACCACGGCCTGGAAATACTGGCGCACCGAGCACCGCTCGCGCTCGCAACACGGCCACCCGATGTTCATCAACGGCTGCATCGGGCCACTCACACTCAGCGGCGAAACCCTGGCCGCCTGGCACCCCTGGCTGGCCCTGTTTGCCGCAGTCGGACTCGGCGAGCGCCTCAGCTTCGGACAAGGGCGCTTCCAGCTCGCCGCCACCGAGCCCGAACGATCCGACGACACTGCCGTCGAGCTACGACTGCGCCGTCCCTGCGTGATCGGCAGCGACCAGGCCGGCGTCCATCTGGCGCTGGACAACGGCAACCTGGTCGTCAGTCGCGGCCCAGGGCAGGAAGAAACCCGGTGCCCGCTGCTGCGCATCGCCCACGTCGAACTTCATGGCCACGGCCAACTGAGCACCCCACTCATCGCAGCCTGCGCCAGAGAAGGCATCCCGCTGCTACTGGCAGCCCCCGGTCAGCCCCCGCTGGTCATCGTCGGCCAGCAAGCCGAAGCCGAGCGCAACCGCCGCCTGGCCGCACACCATGCCGCCTGGAACCAACTCGACGAACCCCAACGCGCCCGCCTGGCCGCCCGGCTCGTGGATCAAAAACTCGCCGGCTGCGCCTGGGTCGTGCGGCAACGCTACCAACCCGGCGACCATCGGCTGCTCGAACGAATCGGACGGGCACGCATGGCGCTCGCCCGCACCGAAAAACTCGCCAGCGTGCGCGGCTGGGAAGGCTGGGCCGCGCGCCACTATCACCGCTGGCTGCAACGCCATCTGCAACCCCTGGGGGAGTTTCACACGCGCCAGCACCCAGATCACGGCCAAGACCCCATCAACGGCCTGCTCAATTACGCCTATGGCCTGCTGCGCCACCATCTGGCCTGCGCCATCCGTCTCGTCGGCCTCGACCCGTGGCTTGGCATCCTGCACACAGCCAATGGACGGCACGAAGCCCTCGTCAGCGACCTGATGGAACCCTGGCGGCCGCACATCGACCGCCGAGTGCTGCGCTGGGTTGGACTCAGAATCATCCGGCCCGACAGCTTCGTTCACACCGACGGCCGACTGCGCCTGACCCCGCAAGCGCGACAACGCATCGTGCAAGACTTTACCCAGATGCTGGAAAGCACCCCGCGCAATGGCGGCCCCCGGCTGTCCAGCCGCATCCGTGCGCTACTCGACGGCTACGCCGCCGCCGCCGCATCTGGCACCCTGGCCGACTGGTCACCGCCCGAAGCCCCGAACGCCACCACGACCGCTGACGAGGAGACCTGAAAGCCATGCCGATCCGCCAATACTGGATAGCCTACGACATCAGCAACGACCGGGAACGCACGCGCACCGAACGCTGCATCGCCCGCTACGGCCGACGGCTGCAAAAGAGCGTGTTTCACTGCGTGCTCGATACCAATCGGCTCGACCAGCTCAAAGGCGAACTCGAAGCGCTCGGCTGCCGCAGCGGCTCGATCATCCTCGCCGCGCTGGCCGAACCGGCAGACATATCCCACATCGGTACGGCAGACGCCTCCATACTGACCGAAGCATGGGCTTTTACCTATTTTCCTGGCGCGGAGGACAGGTGAAGCCAGCGCCTTCCCATGCCCTCGATTCGGAACCAGGCGAAAGATGTGCTACGATACGCCCACAAGCCGCGAGGTTCTGCCTGGAAGACCCATTTTGTGCTGAAACCTCAAGGACTTGCAAACGGTGGTGTTGTAACCCCTCTCCCAGCCGGCTGGGCTTGAAACCATCATAGCGCCCG
>CALEDU010000103.1 GCA_937949455.1 uncultured Tepidimonas sp.
TCATCGCACCGCTGTGGTGGTGGCGCGGCGGCCCGTTTGCCGCTGTGCCACGTGTCGTCAGCCGCGGGCTGTGGCGCGACGGCACACTGCTGGGGCTGGTGCTGTTTGCGGCCATCAACCTGCAGCAGGTGGGCTTGCTGGGCACGAGCGTGTCCAACGCCGGTTTCATCACCGGGCTGTATGTGGTGCTGGTGCCCATTTTGATGCGTCTGCTGGGCCAGCCGGTGGGCCTGCCCGTATGGCTAGCGGTGGGGCTGTCGGCCGCCGGGTTGTACTTTTTGAGCGTCAAGCCCGACGCCACCATCGCCCCAGGCGATTGGCTGCAGTTGGGCGGGGCCGGCCTGTGGGCCGTCCATGTGCTGTTGGTTGGGCACTGGGCGCGGCACCACGACGCCATCCGCCTGTCCATCGTGCAGTACGCGGTCGCCGGGGCGCTGTCCTGGGCGGCAGCCCTGTGGCGGGACGAGACCATCACCGCCGCTGCCCTGACCGGCGCGGCGGGGGCCATTGCCTGGGGCGGCATCCTGTCGATCGGCATCGCCTACACGCTGCAGGTCGTGGCCCAGCGCACCGCCAAGGCGTCGCATGCCGCGGTCATCTACAGCAGCGAGGGCGTATTCGCCGCCATCGGCGGCTGGTGGATCCTGGGTGAGACGATTGGCTGGCGCGGATGGGGCGGTGCCACCCTGATCCTGGCTGGCATGCTGCTCGCGCAACTGGGGCGTCGATCTTGAGCAGCGCTGCGGTCCAACCACGTCCAGGGTGGGCACCCCCATGCGAAAATGCAGGGTTTACGAACGCCCGTCATCTGAAAGATCGCCATGGAAGCCGAACGCCTCAACGCCCTTGCCCACCGCCTGCAGGATCTGACACAGCGCGTCGCCGACTTGCGGAGGTTTCTTTGACTACGATGCCAAGGCGCTAAAGCTGTCGGAGGTCAACACTGCGCTGGAAGACCCAGGTGTCTGGGGCGATCCCAAGCGCGCGCAGGATCTGGCCAAGGAGAAAAAATCCCTCGAAGACGTGGTGCAGGTGCTGGACCGGCTGGCGCAGGAGCTGGCCGACAACACCGAGCTGTTCGAGATGTCGCGCGCCGAGGGCGACGACGCGGGCCTGGAAACGATCGAGGCCGACGTCGAGCGCGTGGCGCCGGAGGTCGAGAAGCTCGAATTCCGCCGCATGTTCAACAACCCGGCAGACCCCAACAATTGCTTCATTGACATCCAGGCTGGCGCGGGCGGCACCGAAGCGTGCGACTGGGCGCAAATGCTGTTGCGGCAGTATCTGCGCTATGCTGAGCGCAAGGGCTTCAAGGCCACGGTGGAGGATGAGCAGCCCGGCGACACCGCTGGCATCAAAAGTGCGACCATCAAGGTCGAGGGCGACTACGCCTTCGGCCTGCTGCGCACCGAGACTGGCGTGCACCGGCTGGTGCGCAAGTCGCCGTTCGACTCCTCCGGCGGGCGCCACACTTCGTTCGCGTCGGTATTCGTCTATCCGGAGATCGACGACTCGATCGAAGTCGAGATCAACCCAGCCGATGTGCGCGTGGATACCTACCGCGCCAGTGGTGCCGGCGGTCAGCACATCAACAAGACCGACTCCGCGGTGCGACTGACGCACATCCCCACCGGCATCGTCGTCACCGCGCAGGACAGCCGCAGCCAGCACTCCAACCGTGACCTGGCGTGGCAGCGCCTGCGCTCCAAACTGTACGAGCTGGAGATGCGCAAACGCATGGAAACCCAGCAGCAGCTGGAGGCCACCAAGACCGATGTCGGCTGGGGGCACCAGATCCGCAGCTATGTGCTGGACCAAAGCCGCATCAAGGATTTGCGCACCAACGTCGAGGTATCCAACACGCAGAAAGTGCTCGACGGTGACCTCGACGTCTTCATCGAAGCCTCGCTCAAGCAGGGCGTCTGAGCCCCTCCCCCATCAGGACCGCACCCATGACCGTTACGCGTGAAGGCAGCCCCCGAATCGTGCGCCGCGAGGATTACGCGCCGCCCGCCTACTGGATCGATACCGTCGATCTGACTTTCGACCTCGATCCGGCCAAGACGCGCGTGCTCAACCGCATGCGCATGCGCCGCAACCCGGACATGCCGGCGCAGCCGCTGCGGCTGGACGGCGAAGACCTCAACCTGGCGCGCGTGCTGGTCAACGGCCAAGGCACGAGCTTCCGGCTGGACGGCAGCCAGCTCGTGCTGGAGGCGCTGCCCGAAGGTCCCGAGCCGTTCGAGCTGGAGATCTTCACCACCTGCGTGCCCGAGAAAAACACTCAACTGATGGGCCTGTACGTCAGCCAGGGCACCTTCTTTACGCAGTGCGAGGCCGAGGGTTTCCGGCGCATCACCTACTTCCTCGACCGGCCCGACGTCATGGCCACCTACACCGTGACGCTGCGAGCCGATAAACAGCGCTACCCCGTCCTGCTGTCCAACGGCAATCTGGTCGAAAGCGGAGAGCTCGACGGCGGTCGCCACTATGCCAAATGGGTCGATCCACACCGCAAGCCCTGCTATCTGTTTGCGCTGGTGGCCGGCAATTTGGTGTGCCGCAGCCAGCCCATCGTCAGCCGCCACGGCACCGAGCATCTGCTGCAAATCTATGTCCGCCAAGCCGATCTGGACAAGACTGAGCATGCGCTGCAGTCGTTGATGGCTGCCATCGCCTGGGACGAGACACGCTTTGGCCTGCCGCTGGACCTGGAGCGTTTCATGGTGGTCGCCACCAGCGACTTCAACATGGGGGCGATGGAGAACAAGGGCCTCAACATCTTCAACACCAAGTACGTGCTGGCCAACCCGGCCACCGCCACCGACACCGACTACGCCAACATCGAGTCGGTGGTGGCACACGAGTACTTCCACAACTGGACCGGAAACCGTGTCACCTGCCGCGACTGGTTCCAGCTCAGCTTGAAGGAAGGCTTGACGGTTTTCCGGGATCAGGAGTTCAGCCAGGATATGGCCGGCCACCCCTCGGCGCGCGCCGTCAAGCGCATCGAGGATGTGCGTGTACTGCGCACCGTGCAGTTCCCCGAAGACGCCGGGCCGATGGCGCACCCGGTGCGGCCCGACCAGTATGCCGAGATCAACAACTTCTACACCGTCACGGTGTACGAAAAAGGCGCCGAGGTCGTGCGCATGATGCAGACCCTGGTGGGCCGCGAGGGCTTTGCGCGGGGGCTCAAGCTCTACTTCGAGCGCCACGACGGGCAGGCCGTGACCTGCGACGACTTCGCGCAAGCGATGGCCGACGCCAACCCCGACAGCGAATTGGCGCGCCGGTTGCCGCAATTCAAGCGTTGGTACGCCCAAGCCGGCACACCGCGCGTGCACGCCCAGGGCGATTACGATCCCGAAGCGCGCACCTACACGCTGACGCTGCGACAGAGCTGCTCGCCCACGCCGGGCCAGCCGGTCAAAGAGCCGTTCGTCATCCCGGTGGCGCTGGGTCTGCTGGATGCGCAGGGCCATGCGCTGCCACACACCGAGCGGCTGGTGGTGCTGCACGAGCCCGAGACCACCGTCGTCTTCGAAGAGCTGGACGCCGCTCCGGTGCCGTCGCTGCTGCGCGGCTTCAGCGCGCCGGTGATTCTGGAACACGCGCTGTCGAATGATGAGCTGCGCACACTGTTGGCGCACGACACCGACCCTTTCAACCGCTGGGAAGCCGGCCAGCAGCTGGCGCTGCGCCGGGCGCTGGCGGCGGTACGCGCCGACGGCCCGGTGCACGAGCCGCTCGATGCACCGTTTCTGGAGGCGATGCGTGCCGTACTGCACCACCCGATGTTGGATGCGGCGTTCAAAGAGCTGGTGCTGACACTGCCGGCCGAGTCCTATATCGCCGAGCAGCTCGATGTGGTCGATCCGCAACGTATCCACGCGGTGCGCGAGGCCATGCGGCGCCAGCTCGCGCATGCGCTGCACGAAGACTGGATTGGGGTCTACGAACGGCACAAAGACAATGGTGCCTACCGCCCAGACCCGATCAGTGCCGGTCGGCGCGCGCTGGCCGGCTTGGCGCTGCACATGCTGTGCCTGGCTGCGCGCGACCATGGCAACCCGGTCTGGCCGGGCCGGGCCTACCAGCGCTTCAAGGACGCCACCCACATGACCGACCGCTACCAGGCTCTCAGCGCGCTGGTGGTGGCAGGGCACGAACTGGCACCACGGGCGCTCGAGCAATTCCATGTCCGTTTCCGCAACGAGGAACTGGTGCTGGACAAGTGGTTCGCGCTGCAGGCTGGCGCACCCGACCGCAATGGCGACGCGCTGCCGCGTGTCCAGGCCCTGCTGCAGCACCCGGACTTTCACCTGCGCAACCCCAACCGCGCGCGCAGCCTGATCCACACCTACTGTCACGCCAACCCAGCGGGCTTTCACCGCGCCGACGGTGCCGGCTACGCCTTCTGGCGCGACCGCGTACTGGAGCTCGACGCCTTCAACCCACAGGTGGCGGCGCGCCTGGCGCGCGCGCTGGACCGTTGGAAAAAGCTGGCCGAGCCCTACCGCAGCGCCGCGCAGACCGCACTGCAGGCCGTAGCTGCCCACGAACCGCTCAGCACGGACGTGCGCGAGGTCGTCACGCGCGCGCTGGCCGACTGATCCCCTAACCGCCTGGAGTCTGCACCATGTTCGACAACCGCATCTCGCTGTCCCGCTACCTGATCGAGCAGCAGCGTGTGCACGGCACCATCACGCCGGAGCTGCGGCTGCTGCTGGAAGTCGTTGCGCGCGCCTGCAAGCGCATCGCTATCGCCGTCGGCAAAGGGGCGCTGGGTGGCGTGCTCGGCTCGGTGGGCACCGAAAACGTCCAGGGCGAGGTGCAGAAAAAGCTCGACGTCATCGCCAACGAGGTGCTGATCGAGGCCAACGAGTGGGGCGGCCACCTGGCAGCCATGGCTTCCGAGGAGCTCGACGGCATTCACCCCGTCCCCAACCGCTATCCCCAGGGCGAGTATCTGCTGCTGTTCGACCCGCTGGACGGCTCCAGCAACATCGACTGCAACGTCAGTATCGGCACGATCTTCTCGGTGCTCAAACGCTCGAACGACGACCCCACCGTGATTGAGCCGGTGAGCGAGGCCGACTTTTTGCAGCCAGGGCGCCAACAGGTCGCCGCTGGCTACTGCATCTATGGCCCACAAACGACCCTGGTGCTCACCGTAGGCAACGGCGTGGCGATGTTCACACTCGACCGCGAACAGGGGGCCTGGATGCTGACGCAGGACCAAGTACGCATCCCCGAGGACACGCGCGAGTTCGCCATCAACATGAGCAACTGGCGCCACTGGGCCGCACCGGTGCGCCG
>CALEDU010000104.1 GCA_937949455.1 uncultured Tepidimonas sp.
CATGGTGCGCACCAGCTCGGGGTCGTTGAAGGCCCACAGATCCTCCAGCGAGCCACCGCCGCGCACCAGCAACAGCACGGCCGGCGCCCCCGTATCGCGGTGGTCCTGGTAAGCGCGGCGCAACGCGGCACACAACTGGGCTGGCGCCTCTGCCCCCTGCACCGCAGCGGGATACAGGCGCACCGGCAGATGCGGCACCCGCCGTGCCAGGGTGGTGGCCACATCGCGCAGGGCCGCTGCGTCGAGTGATGTGACGACGCCGACGCTTTCCGCAAAGGTCGGCAGCGGCCGCTTGCGCGCCGAATCGAACAAGCCTTCGGCCTGCAGTTCGGCCTTCAAGCGCAAAAACCGCTCGTACAGATCCCCCTGGCCTGTCAGGCGAACGCGCTCGACCACGAGCTGCAGGTCCCCGCGGGGGGTATAGATGTCCAGACGCCCCAGCACCTCGATGCGTAGGCCGTCGCGCAGGGCGACCGTGCTGACCTCGGCCGCACGACGGAAAAATGCGCACCGCAACTGGCCCTGCGCATCCTTGAGCGTAAAGTAAACATGACCACTGCCAGCGCGCAGACAGTTCGCCACCTCGCCGCTGACCCGCACAGGGTTGAAGCGCGCCCGCAATGCATCGGCCACGGCCGCCACCAAAGCTCCCACGGGCCAGGCGGGCTCGTCGTCCGGCTGTTCCCAAGGCGATCCCATCATCGGGTTACCCACAGCCCGCACCCGTCAGGAGCGCATACCCACAACGGCCACAGCACACGAGCATCAAAGCCAACCATTTGTCAAATAACAACTTTTCTTTCACATCAGAGGAGGCCTGGTGTTCACAGCCTATCCACAACCGACCCACTGCCAAGTCACACGTCCGGTTGCAAACAAGGTTATCCACAGCTTGAGCGTGGCATGACTTGGGGGGACCTGGCCCTGCCAACGCTCAGCGCCTGCTCCATAATGCGCGCAGCGACCGCTGCTCAGGAGGACCTCTTTGTTGCCGATCATACAAGCCGCTGGCTGGCCCATCTGGAGCTTGATCGCATGCTCCGTTTTCGGTCTGGCGCTCGTCATCGAGCGCGCCATCAGCTTGCGGACCGATAAAATCGCGCCACCCCAGCTGCTGGACGAAGCGATCCAGATTTCACGTCATGGTATTCCACCGCCCGAGGTGGTCGATCAACTGGCCGACAACTCCTTGCTTGGCAGGGTATTGGCCAGCGGATTTCGCGTCCTGCAGGTCAACCCCCGCGCCACCGAGGCCGAGTTGCGCGCCGGGCTAGAATCCGCTGGCCGCCTGGCGGCGGCGCGGCTGCAGCGTTATCTGGGCGCGCTGGCTACCGTGGCATCGGCTGCGCCGCTGCTGGGCCTGCTCGGGACGGTGATCGGAATGATCGAGATTTTCGGCTCGCAGGCCGGCCCTGGGGGCCTGATGCCCGGCGGGGGGAATCCGGCGCAACTCGCGCATGGGATTTCAGTCGCGCTCTACAACACGGCCTTTGGTCTGATGATCGCCATCCCTGCACTGATTTTTTGGCGCTATTACCGGGCCCGGGCAGATGCGTTCGTGCTTCAGCTCGAGGTAGCAGCCGAGCGTTTCGTCCACCACCTGCTGTCGCTGCGCCGCTGACCCCTGCCCCTGCGCGAGCTACGCATGAATTTCCGACACGGCAACCGCGAAGAACCGGAGATCAATCTGATCCCGTTCATCGACATTTTGCTGGTGGTGCTGATCTTTTTGATGCTCACGACCACCTTCAACCAAGCCACCGCGCTGCAGGTCAACCTGCCACTGGCCCAGGCCGAGCCGCCCCCGCAGAGCCCGACCGAGATCGTGGTCACGGTCGGGCCGGACGGTCGCTATGCAGTGGATAACCGCGTGCTGGACACGCACGGGGTCGAGGCGCTGGTGGCCGCGCTGCGCGCGACGCAACCCGCCCGCAGCGACAGCCTGCTCGTCATCCAGGCCGATGCCGCTGCCAGCCACCAGTCGGTGATCCATGTCATGGACGCTGCGCGGCAGGTTGGACTGGTGCAGATCACATTCGCCACACGGCACGGCGAGCGACGTTGAAGCCCGTTGCCCTAGACCTGCCATCGGCCTGGCTGGAGCGCGGGCCGTTGGCCTACACCTTGCTGCCACTGTCTGTGCTGTACCGCACACTGCTGGCCGTGCGCAGGCTGGCTTGGCACTTGGGCGGGTGGCAGGCGCAGCGCCTGCCGGTGCCCGTGGTGGTGGTCGGCAACGTGGTGGCTGGCGGGGCGGGCAAAACGCCGGCGGTGATGGCGCTGGTGCGCCACCTGCAGGCACGCGGCTGGCACCCAGGCGTCGTCTCGCGCGGCCACGGCCGCCGGTCTGGGCCGGATCTGTACGTCGTCGAGGACGCGGCCGACCCCGAGCGCTGCGGCGACGAACCGGCCTTGATCGCGCGCGAGACCGGCGCAGCGCTCGCCGTGGGCCGGGACCGGCCGGCCGCCGCCCGCGCCTTGTTGCAGCGCCGTCCCGAAGTGGACATCGTCGTCAGCGACGACGGCATGCAGCACTGGGCCCTGGCACGGGACTTGACGATCGTCGTCTTCGACGACCGCGACGTGGGCAACGGCTGGCTGCTACCGGCCGGCCCGCTGCGCGAACCCTGGCCCTCTCGCCTCTGGGGCGGTGGGCCCGTACTGGTGCTGCGCACGGCCCCGCCGCAGCGCCCCCCCCGCCCCCATCCGTATGCGGAGTTTGCTGCGTCCCGGAGCCTGGCAGCCGAGGC
Source organism: uncultured Tepidimonas sp. (assembly GCA_937949455.1). Taxonomy (GTDB): domain Bacteria; phylum Pseudomonadota; class Gammaproteobacteria; order Burkholderiales; family Burkholderiaceae_C; genus Tepidimonas. Next base: position 2,751 of record CALEDU010000104.1, read on the forward strand.
CATCGATGCCCGGGGCAAGCGCCATCCGCTGCGCGACTGGGCGGCCCAGCGCACACCCGTGGGGGCCTTGGCCGGCATCGCCCGGCCAGAGGTATTTTTTGCCATGCTGCGCCAACAGGGACTCCACCTTGTGCACACCCTGGCATTGCCGGACCACGCACCGGCCAGCCAGATCGGCGCGGCGCTGCGCGAGGCTGCAACGCCCCGCGGCACCCCCCCAATCTGGCTGTGTACGGACAAGGACGCGATCAAACTGCACGGCCTGCACGAGGTGTCCCTGCCCGGGCAAGCCTCGCTGTGGCGCGTGCCGCTGGTGCTCACACCCGAGCGGGCTTGGTTTGCAGCGGTCGATCGCCACCTGGAACGGCTGCGCCCACGATCGGCCGCGCTATGATGTTGGCCATGGATCCGAAGCTGATCGAATTGCTGGTGTGCCCCGTGACCAAGGGTCCGCTGGTCTATGCGCGCGAGACGCAGGAGCTGATCTCGCGCGGGGCCCGCTTGGCCTACCCGATCCGTGACGGCATCCCCATCATGCTGGAAAACGAGGCCCGCGCCTTGGACGAAGCCGAGCTGGACCGACTGGCCCCGCCGCGCCCCGTGGCTCCCTGAAACTGCCGACGCCATGCCCGTCGATTTCCACGTCGTGATTCCGGCGCGGCGCGCCTCCACCCGCCTGCCTGACAAGCCGCTGGCCGACATCGGCGGTGCCCCGATGGTCGTGCGAGTGGCTCAGCGCGCCCTGGCCAGTGGGGCGTGCTCATGTACCGTTGCCACCGACGACGCGGCGATCGTCGAGGCCTGCACCGCCGCCGGCGTTGCCGCCCTGCTGACCCGGGCGGACCATCCCAGCGGCAGCGACCGGCTGGCCGAAGCGGTGCAGCGGCTGCGATTGCCCGACGACGCGCTGGTGGTCAACGTCCAGGGCGACGAGCCGCTGATCGATCCCGCACTGGTGCGGGGTGTGGCCCAAGTGCTGCAGGATCGCCCCGATTGCGCGATGGCGACGGCCGCCCACCCGATCACCACAGCGGCGGATCTGTTCAACCCGAATGTCGTCAAGGTGGTGTTGGATCGGCGGGCAACGGCGCTGTACTTCAGCCGTGCGCCGCTGCCCTGGTGGCGCGATGCACCGCGCCATGACGAGCAACTGGACCTGTCCACATGGCCCGCGCAGGCGCGACCACTGCGCCACATCGGCCTGTACGCCTACCGCGCTGGATTTCTGCGGCGCTTTCCGCAATTACAGGCCGCCCCCCTGGAGCACTGCGAGTCGTTGGAACAACTCCGCGTGCTATGGCACGGCGAGCGTATCGCCGTCACCGTCGCCGCGCACGCCCCTGGCCCCGGTGTGGACACGCCGCAGGACCTGGAGCGCGTCCGCGCTCTGTGGGCCTGTCTGCATGCTTGACCCCCCCCAGGTATCTCGCCTGTAAGGCTGTGTCGGGACACGCATGCTATCCTTTAGCGCA
>CALEDU010000105.1 GCA_937949455.1 uncultured Tepidimonas sp.
GGATGCCAGTGATGCGATGGCGAGTGGTCTGCGCCTTGCGCGAGGTGATGCTGAGCTTGTGGCCCACCAGGGCATTGAGCAGCGTGGATTTGCCCACGTTGGGCTTGCCGACGATGGCGATGAAGCCGCAACGCTGGGGACCAGTGGGCTCGGCGTCAGGGGGCGTGGGAGGTGTACCCATGGACGGGGCACCGGGGGATGAGGCTGTCATGGCTGAGCGTTTCGGCTGGGCAGGCCGCGGGTGTGCAGATGGTCCAACATCAGGGCGGCAGCGGCCTGCTCGGCCGCACGGCGCGAAGCCCCGCGCCCAGTGGCGGGCGCCACGCCCTCGACACGGCATGCGACCTCGAAGGTCTGGGCGTGCGCCTCCCCGTGGATGGCGACCACCTCGTAGACGGGCAGCGGTCGGCGGCGAGCCTGCAGCCACTCTTGCAGCGCCGTCTTGGCATCCTTACCTAGGCCGGGTTGTAGCTCGACGCCCTCGTACCAGCGGCGGGCCACGGCTTGCGCTGCCTCGAAGCCGGCATCCAAATACAGGGCCCCTAACACCGCCTCCGCCGCATCGGCCAGGATGGAGGCCCGCTCGCGCCCGCCCGAGCGCTGCTCGCCCTCGCCCAGGCGCAGCAGGGCCGGCAGGCCCAGCTCCAGCGCGATGCGGTGCAGGGCGTCCTGCCGCACCAGGCTGGCGCGCGCGCGCGACAACTCGCCCTCCGTCTGCTGGGGTAGCCGCTCGACGAGCAGCGTTGACACCGCCAAGCCCAGCACGGCATCGCCCAAAAACTCCAGCCGCTCGTAGTGGTCGGCCGAATAACTGCGGTGCGTCAAGGCCCGCACGAGCAAATCGGGTTGGCGAAAGCGATGCCCCAGGCGACGCTGCAGCGCCTCCAACCCCAGCGCCAAGGAATCAGTCATGGGTCATGAATTGCGGCCCCGGTACTTGAGCAACAGGTACGCCGGGCCGAAGAGGTGAACTTCCTTGTCGTAGGCGAACTCGACGACGACACGGTCGCCGTCCTTGCGGATCTCCAAATCCTTGCCGCTGACGGCCTCGAAGTCATCCGCCGCCTTGGCACGCTCGAAGGCGTTGCGGATCTCGGAGACCGTCGTGCCGCTCTGTGCGGCGCGGTTGACAGCTTTTTGGATTGCCAGGTACTCGGTGACCGTGGGCACCACCTTGGCCGTCAGCACGAGCAGGAGTGCCGCCACGATCCCGAAAAACACCATCCCAATGACGGTCACCCCGCGCTGACCCCACTTCATGCTCACCCCCGTGCAGACGCAAACGCCAACCTGTCCGCTGCCTGGGCCATGATAGCGCCAATCGAGCCGGGTGCGTTCATTCGAACGAACCGATGCGCCCCAGATCGCCGAAGTTCATCCACACGAACACCGCCTTGCCGACGATGTTGCGCTCGGGCACAAACCCCCAATAACGCGAATCGAGCGAATTGTCGCGGTTGTCGCCCAGGACGAAATAATGACCCTCGGGCACGCGGCAGGTCACACCTTCGACGCTGTAGGTGCAGTGCTCGCGACCCGGGAATTCGGCCACCACCGGGATGAAGGCGGGCCGCTCATCGTCGAGCAGGATGTGCACCCGCCGACCGCCGATCTCCTCGACGAACTGCTTGTGGTAGCGCATGGCCTCGGCATCGTAGAAGTCCGCTTCGGCGCTGCGCGGCACCGGCTGCCCGTTGATGAAGAGCTGCTTGTTCAGATACGCCACCTGATCACCCGGCACGCCCACGACGCGCTTGATGTAGTCCAGACTGGGCTGTGGCGGATAGCGAAAGACGATCACATCACCCCGCTGCGGGCTGTGGTTGTCCACGATCTTGGTGTGGACCACCGGCAGGCGAATGCCGTAGTGGTATTTGTTGACCAGGATCAGATCGCCCACGCGCAGCGTCGGGATCATGGAGCCAGAGGGGATCTTAAACGGCTCGAACAAAAACGAGCGCAGCAAAAACACCGCCAAGATGACGGGGAACAGCCCCGCCGTCCAGTCCAGCCACCAGGGTTGGGCCAACATCTGGCGCCGCAGCGCCTCTGGATCGACCGGGTCGGCGGCGATGCCTTGGCGGGCCAATTCCTCGCGGCGGCGGCGGGCCTCGGTCACGGCACGCTCGGCGGCGGCTCGCCGCTGCGGCAGGAAAATCCAGCGCTCGGCCACCCAGTACGCGCCCGTCACCATCACGGCCAACAACAGCAGCAGCGCAAAGTTGCCATCGATGGCCCCAAGATACCATGCAACACCGTAGCCGGCGAATGCCGCCAGGACGACGCCCGTGAGGGCACCCATGGTTTGGTCGTTCATGACTCCTCCACCTGCAGGATGGCCAGGAACGCCTCCTGCGGCACCTCGACGGTGCCGATCTGTTTCATGCGCTTTTTGCCGGCTTTTTGCTTTTCCAGCAGCTTGCGCTTGCGGGTGATATCGCCGCCATAGCACTTGGCCAGCACATTCTTGCGCAACGCCTTGACCGTCTCGCGGGCGATGATGTTGGCACCGATGGCAGCCTGGATGGCGACGTCGAACTGCTGGCGGCTGATGATCTCGCGCATCTTGCTGACCACGGCGCGCGCGCGCTGCTGCGACTGGCTGCGGTGCACGATCATCGACAGCGCATCGACCTTCTCACCGTTGAGCAGGATGTCCACCTTCACCACATCCGAGGCGCGGTACTCCTTGAACTCGTAGTCCATCGACGCGTAGCCGCGGCTGACGGATTTGAGCTTGTCGAAGAAGTCCAGCACGATTTCGGCCAGCGGCAGATCGTAGGTGAGCATCACCTGCTTGCCGTGGTAGGCCATGTTGAGCTGCACGCCCCGTTTGCCGTTGCACAGCGTCATCACCGGGCCCACATAGTCCTGCGGCAGATAGATGTGGACCGTGACGATGGGCTCGCGGATTTCCTGGATTTTGCTCGGCTCGGGCATGCGCGAGGGGTTTTCCACCATCAGCACCTCACCGTCGCCCTTGACCACCTGGTACACCACACTGGGGGCGGTCGTGATCAAGTCCTGGTCGAACTCGCGCTCCAGCCGCTCCTGCACGATCTCCATGTGCAGCAAGCCCAAGAAACCACAGCGGAAACCAAAGCCCAGCGCCTGCGACACCTCTGGCTCGAAATGCAGCGACGCATCGTTGAGCCGCAGCTTTTCCAGCGCGTCGCGCAGCTGATCGTATTCGCTGGCCTCGGTGGGATACA
>CALEDU010000106.1 GCA_937949455.1 uncultured Tepidimonas sp.
CCGCAGGTCTGCGGGTCGGCTGCGCCGTCATTGCAAGGAGTCACCATGTCCTGGCTGGAAAAATTGCTGCCGCCCAAAATCGCCCAGTCGGGCCCCCAGCGGCGCAGCATCCCCGAGGGTCTGTGGATCAAGTGCCCGAGCTGCGAGGCCGTGCTCTACAAGGCCGATCTCGAGAAAAACCTCAACGTCTGCCCGCACTGCGCGCATCACCATCGCATCGGCGCGCGCGCGCGGCTGGATGCCTTCTTGGACCCTGAGGGCCGCTACGAGATCGGGCAGGAGGTGCTGCCGGTCGATGCGCTGAAATTCAAGGACAGCCGCAAATATCCCGAGCGTCTGAAAGAAGCGCTGGAGGCCACTGGCGAGACCGATGCGCTGATCGTCATGGGTGGCGCGGTGCACACGCTGCCCGTGGTGGTCGCGTGTTTCGAGTTCGACTTCATGGGCGGCTCGATGGGCTCGGTGGTCGGCGAGCGCTTCGTGCGCGGTGTCGAAAACGCCATCGAGCAAAAGGTACCCTTTATCTGCTTTACCGCCACGGGCGGTGCACGCATGCAGGAGGGGTTGCTGTCCCTGATGCAAATGGCCAAAACCAACGCCGCGCTGACCCGGCTGGCCAAGAAGCGCCTGCCCTACATCAGTGTGCTCACCGACCCCACCATGGGCGGCGTATCGGCGGGCTTTGCCTTCATGGGGGACGTGGTCATCGCCGAACCCAAAGCGCTCATCGGTTTTGCCGGCCCGCGCGTCATCGAAAACACTGTGCGCGTCAAGCTGCCCGAAGGCTTCCAGCGCGCAGAGTTTTTGCAGAGCAAGGGCGCGGTGGACTTCATCTGCGACCGGCGCGAGCTGCGTGGCACCGTGGCCAATGTGCTGGCGATGCTGCTGCGCCAAAGCGCTGACGCAGTGGCCTGAGCCCGTGCCAGATGTGGCTCCGTGGTCAGGGCAGCAACTCCAGCGCGTGTTGGTAGCGGGGGTCGGCCATCAGGGTGTCCCAGTCCGGTGCGGGGGCTGCGGGTAGCAGCGCGCGCCGGCGGGCGTCGGCGGTCTCGTCCGGCACCCAGCGGCCCTCGATGAGGGCGCGGCTCAGGCCCTCGATCAGGTCGTCGATCGGCTCGCCGTCGGCCACAGTGCTCTGGTTGCACAGCAGCACCAGGTCGCAGCCGGCCTCCAGCGCGGCCAGCGCCGCTTGAGTGGGGGTCACGGTACGGCCGTCCAGCACACGCGCACCGGCCATGCTGAGGTCGTCGCTGAACACGGCACCGGTAAAGCCCAATCTTTCGCGCAAGATATCGCGCAACCAGCGGCGCGAAAACCCCGCCGGCCGCGCGTCCACCTGCGGGTACACCACGTGCGCGGGCATCACCGCCGCCAGCGACGCGCTCAACCACCCGTAGGGCGCGGCGTCGTCGGCCAGAATCGCCTCCAGCGGCCGATCGTCCACCGGCAGATCCACGTGCGAGTCGGCTTCGGCCCAGCCATGACCGGGAAAATGCTTGCCACAGTTGGCCATGCCAGCCAAGCGCAACCCGTGCATCAGGGCCTGTGCCAGCGCCGTCACGACACGGGCATCCGCATCGAAGGCACGGTCGCCAATCACCTCGCTGCGCGCGTGGTCCAGGTCCAGAACCGGCGCAAAGCTCAAGTCCACGCCACAGGCACGCAGCTCGACACCGAGCACATAGCCCGCCGCCGTGGTCGCATTGCAGGCAGCCAACGCAGCTTCGCCGGGACGGGTCTCAGGTGCCTCGCGCCAGAGGCGACCGAAGTCGCGCATCGGCGGCAGATGGGTCAAACCATCGGTGCGAAAGCGCTGCACGCGCCCCCCTTCGTGGTCCACGGCAATGAGCAGATCGCGGCGCACCCGCTTGATCTGGGTGCACAGGCGCCGAAGCTGTGCCCGGTCACGCCAGTTGCGGGCAAATAGGATCACTCCACCCACCAACGGGTGGCTCAAGCGGGCGCGGTCGGCGTCGGTCAAGCGGGTGCCGGCGATATCGATGACGAGGGGGGCGTGCAGGGTCATGGGTCTTGCTCCACCACCACGAAACTGGCGGCATAACCAGATTCGTCGGTCACACTCAGATGGGCGCGCAATCGCCGCTCGCTGCACCACGCCAGCAGCGCCCCATGCAGCCGAAAGGCAGGCTGGCCGCTCGGCCGCCGGATCACCTCGCAATCGCGCCAGGTCATGGGCGCACGCAGACCCAAGCCGATGGCTTTGCTAAAGGCCTCCTTGGCCGAAAAGCGCGTCGCTACGAAGCGCACACCCCGCTCGGGCCAGCGCGTGCGCCGTTCGTGCCACAGGGCCAGTTCGCCCTCGGCCAGCACACGCTGCGCAAAGCGCTCGCCGTGCCGCTCCAAAGCGGCGGCGATGCGGCGCACATCGCACAGATCGGTGCCCACGCCGTAGATCATAGGGGTCAGCCCAGGGCGGCCGCGATGCAGCGCCGGTAGTCCTGCACGGTGGCGGCGTAGCCCAGCTCCAGCGCATCGGCAATCAGGGCGTGGCCGATGGAGACCTCGACCACGCCCGGCACGGCGCGCAGAAAATCGGTCAGGTTGTCGCGGTTGAGGTCGTGTCCCGCATTGACGCCTAGCCCCGCCGCCTGGGCGGCCACGGCTGCGTCGCGGTAGCGCTGCAGTTGCGCCGCACGCGCCACCGGGTCGGGCCAGGCTTTGGCATAAGGCTCGGTATAGAGCTCCACGCGGTCGGCCCCCACGGCCCGGGCGGCCGCCATTTGGGTCGGATCGGGGTCCATGAACAGGCTCACGCGCGCACCCAGCGCCTGCGCCTGCTCGATCACGGACCGCAGCCGCTGCGCATCCTCGGGGAAACGCCAGCCGTGGTCGCTGGTGAACTGCTCCACCGCATCTGGCACAAAAGTGAGCTGGTGCAGCGGCAAGCCCTGTTGCACCACCTCGTGCGCGACCTCCAGCAGATTGTGGAAGGGGTTGCCCTCGATATTGAACTCGCGCTGCGGCCAGTCGCGCAGCAGGCGCGCCAGATCGAACACATCGTGCCGACGAATGTGCCGCTCGTCCGGGCGGGGATGCACGGTGATGCCATCGGCACCCGCCTGCAAACACAGCGTCGCGGCCCGCGTCACGCTGGGGATACCCAGGTGGCGGCTGTTGCGCAACAGCGCCACCTTGTTGA